>NZ_DKSP01000210.1:0-218 GCF_002472745.1 Sphingobacterium sp. UBA7253
CGCAATTGGGGTTAAAGGAAATGGAAGCTACAGGCCAAGCCTTCGATCCTGAATTACAAGAAGCTATCACGGCAATTCCTGCACCCACAGCAGAATTAAAGAATAAAGTAGTGGACGTGATCGAAAAGGGGTACTACTTAGGTGACAAAGTGATCCGTCACGCAAAGGTAGTTATAGGTCAATAATATTAAGACGATGTCAAAAAGAGATTATTACGA
>NZ_DKSP01000210.1:444-4440 GCF_002472745.1 Sphingobacterium sp. UBA7253
GTCAAAAAGAGATTATTACGATATACTTGGTGTCTCGCGATCAGCGGACGAGAAGGAGATTAAATCAGCATATCGCAAATTGGCGATTAAATACCACCCGGATAAAAATCCTGGTGATCATGAAGCTGAGGAACAGTTTAAGGAAGCTGCTGAGGCATACGATATCTTGAGCAATCCACAAAAACGTCAACGTTATGACCAATTTGGCCATGCCGGTAATTCGGCAAGTGGTGGCTTTGGCGGTGGCGGCGGCATGAATATGGAAGACATATTCAGCCAATTTGGTGATATCTTTGGTGGAGGACATCCATTTGAAAGTTTCTTTGGCGGCGGTGGTGGCCAGCGTGGCGGCCGTCGGGTAGCTCGTGGAAGCAACTTACGCATAAAAGTTAAATTAACACTCGAAGAAATTGCCAAAGGCGTCGAGAAAAAGGTAAAGGTTAACAAACAAGTGGTCTGTCATTCTTGTGACGGATCTGGTGCTAAAGATAAATCTTCTTTCCATACCTGTAAAACCTGTGGGGGATCTGGATCAGTTAGAAGAGTAACAAATACCATCTTAGGACAAATGCAAACAACAAGCACTTGCCCTACTTGTAATGGTGAAGGCGTTGAAATTACAGCAAAATGTACAACTTGTAGAGGTGAAGGACTCGAACGCGGTGAGGAAACAATCGCAATCAATATTCCTGCAGGAGTAAGTGAAGGCATGCAACTTTCCATGAGTGGAAAAGGAAATGCTGCTCCGCGTGGTGGTGTACCAGGAGATTTAATTATCCTGATCGAAGAAGTACCACACGAAAGTCTAAAACGTGACGGACTAAATGTGATCTATGACCTATACATTAATTTCGTAGATGCGACCTTAGGCACAAGCGTTGAAGTCCCTACAATAGATGGGAAAGCGAAGATCAAAATTGAGCCCGGCACACAAGGTGGTAAAATTTTACGGTTAAAAGGAAAAGGTATTCCTGAAGTCAACTCTTATCACAAAGGGGACCAACTTGTATACGTTAATATCTGGACACCAAAAGCCGTATCTAACGAAGAAAAAGAATTATTGAACAAACTGAAAGAATCGCCAAACTTTAAACCTCAACCAGGTAAAAGTGAAAAATCATTCTTCGAGCGAATCAAAGAATATTTCGATTAAAACCGGTCTTTCAAATACAAAAAAAAGCCATTTGTCCGCTGCTGACAAATGGCTTTTTTTTTATCTTCTTACTTGAAATTGACAATTGAAAACAAAAAGTCAGCCCAATATCATTATTGTTAAATGGAAACGATAAAAATAAAAATACATCAAATTTTAATCAATTGAACCACTATAATTTACAATAATGATAAAACATCTAGACAATCCAGTGACAAAAAATCAAAATAAGATTTCGATATTTGACTAACAAATTTAAAAAGTCAGGAAGTAATTACTGGCAAATTAAAACAAACTATTAAATAAAAAAGACATGAAAAAAGTTTTACTAACATTGACTGCCATTGCAGGTTTAACAATAGCAGCACAAGCTCAAACTGAACAAGGAAAAATTATGGTTGGTGGTCAACTTGGCTTCGAAACATCAAAAGTGAAAGATACTGACCATAAAAATAATTCATTCTCAATCAACCCAACAGTTGGTTACTTTGTAAGCGACAACTTGGCAATTGGTACTGGAATTGGTTATAACTGGGGAAAAACTGAAACAAGTAAAGATAATAGTATTAAAAACGATGCTTTTCAGGTATCACCTTTCGCTAGAAAGTACTCTGCAAACGGCCCGGTAAGATTCTTTGCTCAATTATCAGTTCCAATGGCATGGGGTACAACTACAACTGAAGTAAATAACGTAGAGACAAAAAATAAATTCGAATCATATGGTGTGGAACTAGCTCCGGGTTTAGCTTACTTCCCGACAAGCAAAATCGGTATCGAATTAAAAGTCAGAGGTTTATACTACAACTACAATAAAGATAAAACAAATGACGTTGCAGTAAATACATTTGGTTTGAATGTCAACTCATTAGCGCCAACTTTAGGTGTACAATTCCACTTCTAGTCAATAAGGCGTCTGACAATAGAAAAGGCTATAATTATTTATAGCCTTTTTTTATATGTCCACCTTTATCAATTATACCGTTTAACAATCCGGAGTTTGTGTGTATAACGATTCTGTTCAGCATTAAAAATACCTTCCGTATCCATCCGATCAACACGGACTTTCGCTGAGGCATGTATAATCGTATCGCGATCCAGCATAATTCCTACATGAGTAATCCTTCCTTCGGCATTGTCAAAAAAAGCCAAATCCCCTACCCGTATTTCCGAAACAAAATCCACAGTTTGCCCCATCTCTGCCTGCTGATAAGCATCACGAGGCAAGGAAAGATCAAAACAGCTATAAATCAATTGGGAGAAACCGGAACAATCGATTCCCCATTGTGAACGTCCACCCCATAGGTAAGGAGTGTCCTTATAACTTAAAGCCAATCGCGACACCTCAGTTTCAAATTGATTTCTGGTAAACGGATTGATACTACCTTGATAGGTTAATCCCAATGGAGATAAACTGACAATATTCTCTGCATTTAGGTAGAGCTTGGTTCCATGACAGAGCTGAAATTGTGCGGTATCAGTAAAAAGGACTCCTCCCTCCCTTCCAACGATAATCGGTATTCCGGTCAGATACTGTTGCATATCCACGTCGTTTAGTTCCTGAAACTGCCCGTTTTGAATCCAGCCTAAATAGTCCGTTTCCAACAGACGTATTGATGTCCAATCGGCCTGTTCATCAAGGATCTCAAAAAGTTCCCCAAACAATACCTGAGAAACCATCTCACTACGGTGTGCCTGTTCTAAACGTAACGGAACGAGAGCTAGTTTACAAATACCATATTTCATGTGCTAAACAAAACAAAATCGTCAAAAATGTGATTATATATTATATGACGAAGATAAATTAATTATAGTAGAAATGGAGAATACAAATTCAAAATTCAAAAGGATACTCGTCGCGGTTGACGACGAACCATGCTCAGAAAAGGCGATACTATATGCCAAAGAAATGGCCGCAGTATTTGAAGCCTCCATAGCACTTGTCACGGTTGTTCCCCCTACTTCTCCAGCTAGTTTTGGTGCAGATCCGCTATTAGGTCAGCAACCTATCATCGTTCCAGAAGTATCGGAAATGGAACAGGATAATGCACAAAAATATCTTGAGAAAATAAGTCGCGAATTTACAGGTGCAGGCGAAGTATATCTTTTTAATCGAATCGGATCCATTAAAGAAGAAATTCTGGCCGCGTCCCATGAGTGGTCTGCAGATCTTATTATTATGGGGACCAATGGACGGACGGGCTTTGATCACTTTATTTCCGGCTCTGTATCCGAATCAGTCATTCGTAAATCTACCTGCCCTGTACTCGTTGTTCCAAGTAAATGTGACTGATATTAAACGGTCCATATGTATAAAAAAAGGCTATTTTTTCATTAGAAAAAATAGCCTTTTTGCTTGTATTATATATAAATTACTTTTTAATCAATCGTGCCACAAACATACTATCCGCTTTCTCTTCATAACCTTTCAAATAGTCCATACGTTCTATTTCAAAACCAAAATTATCTACAATGTAATTGACAACATCTTCGTTTTCTGCTTTAAAAATAGAGCAGGTTATATAAATCAAAGGCTTGCCCGCTTTAACATGCCCCACCACATTACTTGCAATATTCTTTTGTAGTGCATTGAATTCGGCAATCTTAGCGGCCCGAAACTGTCTAACCATTTCTGGTGTACGCCCCCAAGTCCCCGATCCAGTACAAGGTGCATCCAATAACACCCCGTCAAATCGTTCGCTCCCAAGAATTGCGAAGCTATCCTTGGTAAGATCGAGTATTTTTTTTCGGTAATGCTTTATTCCGGCACGGTCAAAACGTTCATCGAGATTTCGGAGAATACTCATGCGAACATCAGAAACCAAAAGTTTAACAGATGGACAAGC
>NZ_DKSP01000170.1:0-24954 GCF_002472745.1 Sphingobacterium sp. UBA7253
AAGACATTGAGCTATTCTGTCTTGGAAGAACCATTTTTTAGTCTGATCGGTACGCAGCATACACAGATTAGGGGTATTGAGTTTGAAGAATCCAGAGGAATGGGGGTTTACCTGCGGGATACCTATGCCGTCGAGATTGATGCGTGTAGGTTTAGCAATTTGGGTAGCCTGGGCGTTGCTGTTGGGTATGGAATAAAACCTTTTGAGCGTTTGCAGCACGAAGGTACGGGAGAAGCGCTTGACAACAGTATTGGAGATCTACATCAGCACCTGTATAGTCATCCGACATTTGATCAGAAAGGAGGTGAACAGAATGTCATTCGCCATTGTCATTTTTCACATCTAGGAGCCGGCGGGGTTTCGTTGTCGGGTGGAGACCGTAGCAAATTGACGAAAGGGAATAATCGAATTGAGGACTGTATCTTTTTTGATCTGAACCGTTTGGAGCGGTCCTATCGACCGGCGATAGCACTTTATGGCGTGGGCAATACCGTCAAAAATTGTGAGATATCAGATTTGCCGAGTATGGCTATTCTCATTCATGGCAATGAGCATAAAATTGAATATAATTACATTCACAAGGTTGCACAGGAAGTTGATGATCAGGGAGCGATTTATATCGGACGGGATCCTTCAGAGCGGCACAATCTGATACAATATAATCTACTTGCAAATATTCCGAAAACATTAAGGACTTCTGGCATATATCACGATGATGCATCAAGTGGTACCAAAGTATTCGGTAATATTTTCGTCAATGCTGGTGAGCGATCGGCATTTATTGGCGGGGGCTCGGATAATTGGTATGTGAATAACCTATTTGTAGGTGCCGGAAGATGGGCGGTACGTGTGGACAATCGGTTGGAAAACTGGCTTAAAAACTTGAATGTGTACCGATCGGGGCACTTGTTCTATGACCGTTTGGTGGGTGTCAATTATCTGATAAGCCCTTATCGCGAGTCCTATCCCGAATTGGCATTGCAGTTTAGCCGAAATGGAAAACCTACAGGAAATGTATTTCAGGATAATCGGTTTTACAATTGTAAGTACATTCTAAAAGGTAAAAGAAAATGGCTTGCCTGGGATCAAAGTAACAAGGAAGGTTTTCTGCCGGATTTCCGTCGGGATTTTCAGATAATGAATTTAAAGGATCTCCAAGTTGTTCTAGGGACGAAAGCCCTAGAACAACAGATTCCGATAGACAACATTGGCCCTCAATAATAGATCTATTTTTCCGTTTGCTGTTTTATCCAGTTGAACCATTCGGTTTTTTGATCCGGATGGGTCCAATGTCCTGTTTCCTTGTAGATATGCAATGTTTTGGGTGCGGTGATGCCATTGTAGCTAGCGTACATCGAAGTAGGAGGGCAAATCACATCGTTGAATCCCCAGGAATAGAATCCCGGTACTGTAATGCGTTTGGCAAAGTTGACCACATCGTAATACGATAACGTTGTTTCGATATCACGGATGCCTTTTAATGCACTGTAATTTGCTGGAGCAAAATAATGGGGCCATCCACCAGCACGTTGATGCAGGTAGCCCGTCACGTCCGACAGCGCAGGATAGAGTGCCGCAACTGCGGTCACACGTTTATCCAATGCTGTGGTTGCGATACTCAGCGCACCGCCCTGACTACCACCCATAACAACGAGGTTTTTTCCATCCCATTCAGGTAGTGAAGTGAGGTAGTCGTTGGCTCGCAGACAACCTAAGTAGACACGCTTATAATAAAACTGATCTTTATCCTGCAGATTATAGTTATAATATGCCTTCAAAGCACCTGCAGCTAGGTTTTTGTAGATCGCGGAGTCTAGGTCAACCGGAATGCCATGTATGCCAATGCTTAAGACTATCATTCCTTTGGCGGCCAATTCAATCTCAGGGCCATAAGGGCGAACGCCAGCACCGGGCACACGCAATACAGCTGGATATTTTCCCGGATCTGAAGGCATGCTTAAAATACCATATATTTTGCTATTTCCAACGTTGTTAAATGATACACGATAGACGTCGACCTCTACAGTACTTTTGTCAGGAAGCAAAGTTTTGCTGGCCTCGATGGGAACAGCCTGAAGTACTTTGATCGCCTTATCCCAGAACGAATTAAAATCCACCGGATTTTGTTGTGTAGCAATGATTTTTTCGGGTGAAAATCCGATTGTGCATAGCTTTTTGGTCTGCTTTCCGTTTTTAGTCACAATAACAGTACAACGCAGAAAGCCTGGTTTCTTCAGTGTGAAAGGAGCACTTTTAAAATGCCCCTGAAAGGACGGTATCTGTGCACTGACAAAAGGGCTGACCATTTCGGGACCTATTTCGTAATACACACTATCGCTATGGAAAGCTTGCCCCCCCGCATTGACCTGAATATCAAAACTAACTTGATCGCCGGGTTTTGCGAGCCAGTTGTCGTACGCTGTATTAATCTGTATGTCTAATTTTTCGGTTTGCCCTTTACTGTTTATGGCACAGAATAAAAGCAAGGTTAGGAAAAGAAATTTGTTGATTTTTTGCATAGTAGGATGAATATAAATGGATTATTTCCCTGCTTCAATGAGCAGCAGCAATCCGAGAATAAATAAGCAAAACATAAATCCGAGCCACAGCATGGTCTGTTTGCTGGCGCCTTTGAATTCGCGCCAGATAAACACACCCCATAAGGCAGCAACCAAAGTTGCACCCTGACCTAATCCATAGGATATTGCTGGCCCGGCTTTACCCGCAGCAATTAGATTAAGGGAATTGCCTATTCCCCAAATGATACCGCCGAGAATACCGACAAGGTGTACACTGAAATTACCTTTAAAATAATCGCTATAACGAAGAGGTGGTCCCGCTAGTGGCCTTTTCATGAGTAAGGTGTTGAAAATAAAATTGCTCAATAAGATACCGCATGAAAATATAAATACTGCCGTATAGGGCGTCATTTTTCCGATTGCTGGCGACTCAAAATTATTCAGGTCCATGGCGGATGCTATAAATCGATAAAATAACGACATCAACAGCCCTGCGAGCAGGCTAAGAAAAATTCCTTTCGAGGAAAGTTTCTGCTGATTTTTCATCATTCTTTTATAGGCAAAAGCATTGATAACAATGGCTACCGCGATACAGGCTACTCCAGCAAATAGGAGGGATGGATTACCTTGCATTGCTGCAATATAGTTGATAAGGACTCCTAAAATCAATGCCGTACCGATACCAACCGGAAATGCAACAGCCATACCTGCCAGGGAGATCGCCGATGAAAGTAGGATATTGGCAGCATTGAATATAATCCCACCAAGTAAGGCATTGCAAATATTGCTGCCCTCTGCTTGTTGCAGGTCGGCGACAAACGGTCTGCCGAGCTCGCCATGACTGCCTAGTGTAAAGGCAAACAGTAAAGAAAGGAGAAAAATGCCGAGCACATAATCCCAGTAGAAAAGTTCATAGCGCCAGCTTTTGTTGGCTAGTTTTTGGGTATTTGCCCAAGAACCCCAGCAGATCATCGTAATGATGCAGAAGATGATGGATTGGGTATAGCTTGTTACAATAAACATGTCTTCTTGTTGAGTCTGTTAATATTTGAGAAAGGGTACCATTATCGACTTATAGCAGGAACCCAGAGTGTCGAAAAACCTCCAGTTTGACTGGCATCGGCATAAGGCACAAATACCAGCGACTGCTGCCCATTGTCGGCGGTTTTGATCTCGGTGGCATAAGCCAATGTTCCAACCCAGCCTTTCGGTAGCTTGTCCTGTGCATCGGTCAGTTTGATATTGTCTTGAAGCGGATAAACAAATTTTGTTTTATCCAGCTGGAGCTGCGGATTCAGTGATTGATCAAGGGCAAAGATCTGCGGTCCCCTTTTTAATGTAAAGCTATTGGGATAAGTTTTCCCACCATTGATAATTTCTGTTTCTATATCAAAAGAAACGACGATTTTATCCTTGTCTTTCCATTGGCGCTCGATTTTTAGAAAATGATCGGGACCAGATTTATAGCTTTTGCCATTGACTGTTGCGGTATAGTTTTTAGCCCATTCCGGAACGCGCAATTGAAGTGGAAATTGTGCTGAGCCTGGAATATGAACTTGTACAGTCGCGGTTCCCTTTCTTGGAAATTCACTTGTTAGGGTAAGTTCCAACGGTATAGTCTTTTGGGATGAAGTCTTGATATTCTCTTTGATCTGTGCCGGTTCATATAGCAATAATGTCGGGATATTGTTGAGCATACCAAAATTCAAGTAGGGAATAAGTGCTATTCCTCGTGGAACGCTGCTCAGGCAGCAGGTGATATTACAGCGGTAGGGTTTTTCGCCAATAAGAGGCGTATAGTAACTTACACAGCCAGTCTGCGGATTTTCGGCACCGAGTAGGTGGTTGTAGATCGTTTTTTCAATTTCATTATAATATTTTAGATCGCCAGTAATTGAAAAAAGCTGTGTATTGAATTGAAGCCAAGTCGTGGTGACACAGCCTTCCCCCATGTGGGCCGAGGTGTCGGCTAGGAGGTAATGGTTGTCCTGAAATCGCTCATGATCACTGGATGTACCTGTTGCAAATAATCTGTTGGCGCTGATATCATCGAAGGTGTAATTGATGACCTGAAGTAATTGACTATCCCCAGTCAGACGGTACATCTTGACCAGTCCGACGATATTTGAAAGCATCTCATAGGCTTTGGCATTAGCTACTTTATCGACGCGTTTATGCTTTAAAATGGAGTTAACAATAGCTGGACCACCTTCAAAGTCATATGCGCGAATGATGTAACGGCAAAATTCAAGATATTTTTTGTCGCCAGTCCATCGGTATAGATCTAGCATCGGGTCAATGACGGAAGTTGCGGCCATGCCGACATGCGATCCTGATTTCAGAATATTTTTTTTTCCGGGGGTATCGCCGAAAGTGCTGCAAAGTAGGTCGCCAATTTGTACAGCTGCTTTCAATGCCTTGGTATCTCCAACGGCGCCATAGTAAGCAAGCAATCCAAAGAGATCATATTTATGCACCCAGACATCCCAGGAGGTCCAACGGTTTTCAGCCAGGTAAGTGCCCAGATATCCATCTGTATCCTGTGTTTCGAGCAGGCGATGAAACATGCGATCCATCTGTTGTTTCAATCGAGGATCTTTGGTGACAAGCCAGGTGTTTGCTGCGGCCTCAAGATATTTTCCAATATGCTCACCGATCCATCGTTGTTTTCCCGGACGGTTTTCAAACCCGGCTAATAAACCTTCTTCATCTACCTGAAGCAGTCTTTTTTCGAGATTAAGCTGATAGCGATTACCCAAATAGCCGCTGATCAGATCTATTTGAGGGATTTCAAGGTCGTAGCGAGAGGGCACAACATAGTCGACTTTTGGATTGGCCGCTGCGGTAATCAGCTGTGCTTTGGAATGCTGAATCGAGGTAAACAGCAGCAATGCTGTAGCTGCTAAAATTAGACGAAGAGACATGATCATGTAAATAAGGTTAATAATTGATTTTCAGGTTATAAGATGTTGTATTCTTGCCAAAAAGGAATGGACGTCTGCGCTCCCATGCGGGTAACAGAGATTGCTGCAGCTTTGGAAGCTAGTTTGACTGCATCGACGATCCGCATTTCCTTGGCAACACACGCGGCAAGGACGCCACAGAACGTATCGCCTGCGGCGGTACTGTCCACTGCCTTGACTTCTTCCGCCGGAATCTGAATATAGTTATCCTTTTCCTTGAGCAGTGAACCTTTAGCACCTAGGGTAATAATGATTATACCCGGGCATTTTTGATATAAATAGTCTGCCGCTAGGGCGGCCTCTTCCCAGTTTTCAATCGTCATGCCGATATAAAATTGTGCTTCAGCTATATTAAGCACGAGGATATCAACTTGTTGGAGTATTTTATCTGGCAGGGCCTGCGCTGGGGCCGTGTTGAGTATAATTTTGGTATCATGCTGTACAGCAATGTCAATGGCCTGTTCGATGGTTTCTAGTGGAATTTCAAGCTGCATAAGTAATACTTTGCCGGAAATGATCGTATGCTTAACCGATTGAAGTTCCTTGGTTGTCAGTGTTGCATTGGCTCCCGGTGCGACGAGGATACAATTCTCTCCCTTCGCATCCACGGAGATAAGGGCTATGCCCGAAGGATTTTCTTCGTCCCGAAAGATGGTGTCGATCTGAATGCCTTCTTGCTGGTAATGCGCAATAGCCTGCTGGCCGAAGACATCTGTGCCGACTTTAGCGATAAAGGCGACTGCACTACGGGACCGCGCCGCAGCAACCGCCTGATTGGCTCCTTTGCCACCGGGCACCATAAAAAATTGACCACCTAAAATAGTTTCTCCTGGTGCAGGAAGATGTGCTGCCTTGACCACCATATCCGTGTTTGAACTGCCTAAAACGACAATAGTTGCGCTGCTCATAATAATTAGGTTTATACGCTGTTACTGAATTAATAACCAAAAGTACAGATTTCGTATTTCAGTTAATTATAACGGCTATTTTTTTCGTGCAGGTAAGGGCAGGATAGTTAAAGCAACATCATTCCTATTTTTTGATTTATATAAAGTATCTTAGTATGTATTCTCCGAGAGGAAATAAGACCAGTTGTAACGTATAAAGTTTTTAGCGTATTTACCATGTAGATGTTCAAGCTATGAATATGACCAATGCAATAGCTCAATTTTTAAAAATACTTGAAATAAGTGACTTTTCTGCTACGCCCAAGTATCTGCAGTTAGCCAATACAATTGTTGATGCCGTTAAAAATGAAATTTTATCGAAAGATGATATGTTGCCTTCTATTAACGAGCTGAGCGGTTATCTTGATATTTCACGCGATACGGTGGAGAAAGCATACCGTTATCTAAAACAGCAGGAAATTATCGCATCTAATCCGGGGAAAGGTTATTATATCAATAAAATAGATGTGCAGTCCAAGGTAAAGATCGCGCTCTTTTTAAATAAGCTCAGCACACATAAAAAAATTGTCTATGACTCCTTTGCGCGTGAGTTGGGTGATTATGCCAATTTGGATTTATTTGTATACAACTCGGATCTTTCTTATCTGAATACGTTGCTTGGAAGTTTGACCAAGACGTATGATCATTACGTGCTATTTCCGCATTTCAAAGAAGGACGGGATAAAGCTCCGGATATCATCCGAAAAATTCCGGCAGAAAAACTCATGTTATTGGGTCGCTTTATTGAGGATGTACCGGGTGAATTTCCAGCTGTTTATGAAAATTATGAACAGGATATCTATAGTGCCCTGGAGGAGGCTAACGAGTCATTAAGTAAATATCAGATGCTCAAATTGGTCTTTCCAGATCATAGCGATTTTCCAAAAGCTATTATTAAAGGATTTTATAAATTCTGTCAGCAATATGCATTTGATCACGAATTGGTTGCCGACCTCCATCGTGAAAAGGTTGTAAAGGGGACTTGCTACATCAACATTATTGAAGATGATCTCGTTAAGTTACTGAATAAGATTATACAGAAAAAGTTAGTCATCGGGATGGATGTTGGGGTTATATCCTATAATGAAACACCATTGAAAAAATTTATATTGAATGGTATTACGACGATATCGACCGATTTTGAAATGATGGGGCGATTGGCTGCCGAATTGATCCGAAGTAAATCCAAGGATCGTGTTGAAGTCCCATTCTATTTAAAACTTAGGCCTTCTGTATAGGCAAAAAAAACAGGCTAATCGCGCTGATTAGCCTGTTTTTTTGATAAATATTTTCTAGTTCTTTGCGTATTATGATGCAATAATCAAAGAAGCAGCTCCTTTATTCTTATTTCTTTATAGTTTTTACAGGAAACAGGTCAATAACACCTTTTGCAACCTTGCTGATGTTATTAATTGCTTTTTCGGGGTTATCAACATCGCCAGAACCACGAGCCTGCCAAATCACTGCGTTTGTTTTACGATCGATGGCTTCGATAATCAAATGGCCGTAACGATAGCGTTCTTTTGCAACTGGGTAATAGCCGCCGCCATAGTAATAAGGTGAAAACCATGGACGGTACCAACCCCAAGGGCCACCCCATCCGTAATAACCGCCGCCGCCATAGATCAAACGGCTTTTATTGTTGACAATGGTAATATACCGAAATAGTAAATCAGGATTATCTTTAGAATATTGTAGGCCCTTTGCCTCCAGCGCAGTATTCGCGGCATCCAGGATATTAGCTTTGGCGATATCGTTGTCAAAATAAGACTTCGAAAGCGAGTCTACCGGAGGTAACCAAGCATACGTCTTGAAAGGAGTAAAATCCATCTTTTCTACCCGAGTGGTATTGTATTGATAAGACGAACATGATGCGAGTGCAACGCAAAGCACCAAAAATAATAGAATCTTTTTCATCGTAGTAATTTATTTATCAACTGTGATGAATCTACCATGAGTATTCTGTCGCTGCATTGGACAACCACACTCATGATGGTTCATGGCCTATATGGAACTTATATTAATTTAACTAATTTGTTCTTATTCTTTATCCGCATACCTTTCAATTGTAAAAAATAGTACAGTTGACGGTCTTTATGGCAATTGTTTTTTTATCGTCTGGGATGCTGCCATCCTTTTTGATTTTACAATCTATTACTTTAGACAAAAAACTATAAATATGGTTTAATCCGAATTGTAAAATTAATAGGGATATTTTGCCACCAACGGAATCTGCCTTCCTGGACCAAAAGCTTTTGGACTAATACGCAGGATGGGAGGAGCTTGAAAACGTTTGAATTCCGCATTATTAACCAATTTACATACCCTTTCTACTAACGATTTTTCAAAGCCCATTGCTACAACCTCAGATCCCGCTTTCTCATTTTCGATGAGTTCAAAGAGGATTTGATCCAATAGATCGTATTCCGGCAGCGAGTCCGAATCTTTTTGATCTGGCCGAAGTTCCGCAGAAGGCGCTTTTTCAATGGTATTGACTGGAATGATCTCCCTTTCTCGATTGATATAGCGCGCTAAATCATAGGCTTTGGATTTGTAAACATCACCGATTACAGAGATGGAACCTGCCATATCACCATAGAGTGTACCATATCCTACAGCAGCCTCACTTTTGTTGGATGTATTGAGTAAAATATTGCCGAATTTATTGGAAGCGGCCATCAGAATTACCGCACGTGCGCGCGCTTGAATATTCTCTTCAGTCGTATCTGGCTGCAGCCCTTCAAAAAGAGGAGCTAAACTATGTTCGAAGGCATTGGCAATATCTTTGATCGGAACGATATAATGTTTGCAACCGGTATTGTTGACAAGATCCATCGCATCTTTTATCGAATGGTCGGAAGAGTAGACCGATGGCATCAGTATGGCTAATACATTATCGGCACCCAGGGCCTCGCAGGCCAAAGCAGCAACTAAGGCCGAATCTAGCCCACCGGACAAACCTAAAACCGCCTTCTTGAAACCAGATTTTTGAAAATAATCACGTAGCCCGAGGATCAATGCATCATGTATAAGAGCCATCTCAGCAATAGACTCTTTCGAAGATGCTGTGGTGGAGGTTATATTTTGTTGATGATAGGTGACAAATTGAAGATCTTCTTCAAAGCTTTTTAGTTCAGCAATTTTTGTTCCTTCATTATTCAGGGCGATTGAGCGGCCGTCAAAGATAATATCCATGTGAGCGCCAATTTGATTGACATAAATTAGCGGTCTGCCAGACTTTTTTACCTGTTGGCTGAGGACCTTGATCCGTTCATCAAAATGGGTATAGGAAAAAGGGGATGCCGCAATATTGATGAGGAGGTCTGGATTTTCTTTTCTCAACTCTGCCATGGGGTCTCCAACGTAAGAATTGCCCCCTTCGTCATCATCCCACAAATCTTCACATATGGTTAAGGCGATTTTTACGCCGTTCAACTCGATACAATCAAAACGTCTGCTGGGCTCAAAATAACGATATTCATCAAATACATCATAATCGGGCAAAAGGCCTTTTTTAACAATGTTTCGGACTTCCCCATGCTCAATAAATACAGCGGTATTATAAAGCTCTTTGCCCTCAGGATCACTGTTTTTGACGGGGGCTCCGATGATACAGGCGATATCCTGACAATGAGCAGCGATTTGATGAATAGCTTCATCGCATTGACGTTTAAAGGCCTTACTTCGCAAAAGATCCTTGGCAGGATAACCACCAATCGCGAGTTCGGCGAAAATAATAAGATCGGCCGTTGCTTCTTTGGCCTGTTGGATCGCGCTAATTATTTTTTTAGTATTTGCTTCAAAATTACCGATATGGTAATTCAATTGTGCTAAAGCTATTTTCATATGCTATTAATCGTCTAACTAAATAAGATACCAATTGATGTCGGATCTTCTCACAAATTTATTTCTTTTTTTTGATACTCAGACCGCCCTTGGTCGAATAAAAGCGCTAAATTATCTTCCGATCAATTGAGGGGCATCGTATTACCAGCTATGGGCTGTAAATGGAATGAATGCACAGTGAGTCCATGTTGAGTCGATCTGTTGAGCTGCTATCGTTGTAGATGTATGTTTTTTACAACGCGTGACGATATTGAATGTGCTAAATTGTTTTAACATAATTTTAACAACGTTAAATGCTGTTAAATTTCTTGACATGAAAGCAGATCTGTAGTACCTTTGGTATATCAAAAGAAACGAAAGATATTTAAAAATAATATATAAAGAACTTTTCATAATTTAGGTTAATAATTGGTTAGGTAAAGCTCGGAGTTCCCCACTTCGAGCTTTTATTTTTTCTAGACACCTGTTTCAAGTGGTGTTTCAATTTCCTTCTTTGTTTAATTAATTTAAGGTGTTGTTTATGGATCATACTATTGTCGCACAACAGCGATCTTTTTGTTACGTAAGTATAGCTTCTACCCTTTTTTCTCTTTTATTTTTTTAGCGGCAAATTAGGATCAGATAGTGATCAAATTAACTCTTTTGACAGTGCTTGTTCAGTGATCGTTCAGTGCTTGTTCAGTGATTGCTCAGTGTAGACTGAATGATCAATGACTGATCACTGTTTAAAAAGCGATTGAAAATTGTTATTAGGTATAAGTTGATATGAAAATATATCAGTTTTAAGATCTATCTTCCTTTTACGTTTTTGGATAATTTTGCTAGCATATAAAACTATCGCCCAATAAACACATTAATCGTTGAAAACCTCATAGAACTAAAAAGCTCCTAAAATGACATCATTTTAGGAGCTTTTATGCTTTGTTGCTTCAAGAGAAGCGATAATTATTTGATATCCGTTACTTCAATTACAAAATCCAATGGCGAGTTTGCCGGAATAGTTCCCACAGCCTGGTTTTGGTATCCATAAAGGGAAGGAGCCATGATGTGAATTTTACTGCCCTTTTGTAGACCTTTTTCTGTTAAGCCGCCTAATTTCATGTCACCGATTTTTTGCGGAGCAAATGCGAAGGTCCAAGCAGGAATAATAGTGCTGTAAAATGGATACTGATACCCCGTGTTTGTGATGATTTCAAATTCTTTGGCAGTATCAGTTTGATCAAATACACTTCCACTCAATAATTTTCCAACGTATTTTACAGTCGGTTTAAATTTTAAGTATTTGCCATTTAATGTGTCAACCACTTTATATTCATAGTTCCCTGTTCCTTCGGCAAGAATTTCATACCAAATTCCTGTTTCGCTGTTGTATTGTGCATCAGGGTAATTTTGGCTGACGTAATTTTTAAGTGTTACAGAATCCGTTTTAAATTGTGCATTCGCATCATAAACCGGCGCATCGTCGCTTTTGTTACAGCTGATAATAAGGAAAGCGATTGCTGCAATTCCCATGAATAGTGGTGATAACAGTTTTTTCATTATATTTTTTATTGGTTTTTCAAGGAAAAGCTATTTTCTTTATGAAAGTAGCTTTGCAAATGTATATTATTTTTTCTTCGTTAAAGGTTTTCGCTATAACAATTAACATTTTGATACAGTAATTTACACTTCTGAACGTCTACTTACAAAAAAGCCATTCTCACTAGGAGAACGGCTTCGATGAATGCATTGTTTTTATTTTTTATTTAACAGCACCAACAGCTTTTAGGTCGATGGTGTATACTACTGGTGTATTTTTAGGAACAGTTACCTTTTCGCTTCCTGTTGTATATTCTACTTGATCAAAAGAATAGTAAGAAGGAGCAATAAAGCTTATTTTGTCTCCTTTTTGCAATCCTTTTTGTAATAAACCTTCAAATCTTACATCTTGACCTTGGATATTAATAATGGTAGGAATAAATGCTTGCACCCATGCTTGGCCATAAGTTTTTATGGCAACGCGAATGTCGTCATAAACTTTAGGAACACCATCTGTATTTTTGTCGAACACAGTTCCATCCATCAGTTCGCCTTTGAAGTTTAAGGTTGCAGACCACGCGTTTGCTTGTGGACCATAATAGCCGATACTTCCTGTATAACTATATGGTGTTGAGTTATCTGTTGCAAGCTCTACTTTGTACCAGATTCCTGTAGAGTCGGAAAACCGTGCATTTTCTTTCCATTTGGTTTTGGCGTATTGCTCTAAAAGAGGTGCTTGTATTCTTAATAGGGAATCCCTGCGTGCTTTTTCTTTTCTAGCAGCTTCTATTTGTTGTCTATTCAATGCATCATAATCGATATTATCTTTATTACAAGCCGTAAAAAGAACCCCCAGACACAAAAACGCCATTAATAATTTCGTGATATTTTTCATAATTTCTTAAAGTGTGTATTAATTATAAAATCCAAAACGCAGGAATAATGGAGTTCGCTACACGTAAATGTTAAATTATTCTAAAAAAATAGCTAACTCCTTTGAGTTCAAGTATTTTTGTTGTATGTTTTTTAGCCGAAATTCACTGTCAAAACGTAGGAGAGTTGGGAAAATCATTTTTCTCCCTTGTAGCAATTGCAAAGCTAAAGGATGGAATTGTCCTGTTTTTTTTCTTTTCTTTAAGGGCTTCCATATGCTTCGATCAAAAGCAATCTCATCGATAGATTCTGCATCTAAATGAACGGCGTAGTAGCGCTTGTTGATTAATTGGACAATCTCCTTTTTTGTAAAGATTTCCTGTTCCATTTTCCGGCAATAGCTACACCAATCCGTATGAATAAAGAGGAGCGTTTCGCGCGGAGAAACATTCAGGAGTGAATCCAGTTGTGCAAAATCAATCCAATTTATCCGCTCCTGTCCTTGAGAACAGAGCGGATAAAAGAATAGGATTAAGAGCACATATATTTTTTGGAAATGCTTCATATCCCAAATCCATGTTAATGAAAATGACCAACACGAAGGCCAAATGTATAAGTTCGAGGGCGTGTTGGACCGTAGATATAATCTGAATCACGTAGCGCTCCCTTGTCAAAGTCCTTCTGAAAAGCATTGAACATGTTTTGTACACCCCCAAAAATTTCAATGCTGAAATCTTTATGTATTGGAAAGGTATACCCTAGGCGGAGATTTAATTCCACAAAGTCCCGGGCATTTTTAAGGGTCATCACATCATTTTGAATGTGTGGAACAATCATTTTTCCCGTATATACTCCAGTCAGATCGATCGCAAATTGTTTGGTTGCTTTCAGGTTGCTATTCAAATAACCATAAATGTTGGGCGTACGGACATATTTTTTGGTGAGGATATCCTGCCCATCTTCTTTTCCTGTATAGATGATTTGGTCTTTCTTGTAACGTGAGCGCTGGATCGTCCCGCCGGTTTGGATAGAAAACCAGGAGGATGGCGCGATATTGATTTCAATATTAGAACCATACACCCGGGCCCCTTCACCATTTTGCATTTCCTGGATAATCAATCCGTCTTTTTCAGACGCCATGACGTTGACAAACTGATTATTTAGATCCGTGTAAAATCCCTCCACGAGCAAACTGGTTTGTACATTTCCGAAATTTTTATTGTAGCTAAAAGAACCTGTATACGCATTGGAGTATTCTGTTTTCAGATTTTCACCGATCAATACAAATACTTGGTTTCCGCCAATGGAAGTGACGTGCATGTCTTCATTAAATGCTTGTGGTGCGCGGAAGCCACGTGCATAGCCGCCTCTAAATTGAAGGTCTTTTGTGATATCGTATAAGATGGTCAACCGTGGGCTAAAGGTGCCGAAGCGCTGATCCGAGTTTCGGTTTATACCTGCAAGACTATATTTACCGTCAACATAGGTGTAATCATATCGCGCTCCGATTAACGTTTTAAAATTGCTTAAAGGCTTCCATTCGTATTGGGCATAACTGCCTAGTCCTTTGTTCTGCTGATCAATGGTTCGTTTATAACCTGGTATTTCATCCTGGGTATTGTTGTATGAAAACTCCACTCCGGCAGTAAATACATCTCTTTCAAAGTTGTAGGTATATTGTCCCCCGGCAACTAGCGCAATATCATTCGTTTTTCCATAGGCATTTGCTGCTAATGTGCTGTCCGCAAGGGTTGTTCCGCCCCCAAGACCGCCATAGTAGCTGTCGCGAACAGTTTTCTGTATAGAGCCATACAACGACATTTTTTGCTTATAATCTGTGGAATAGTGATCGTATGTGATTCCGCCAACAAGCGAACTGGTTTCCAACTGCTCGGTGATCTGCGTCAGGTGCGGTACTTTATCGAGTTGATCACCACCGCGGCGGAACTCGTTCACGGTGCTAAAGTCCACCGTTATCTTATCCAGGTCACTCGGCTTGTAAAATAATTTTGTGCCGAACGTGGTGTTACGAAGTTTGGTTATTTCCGAAAAACCATCACCATTCGCATCGTAAGCTTCCCGATTACGGTGCATACCGTAGAATGTGGCTCCTCTTTTGAGGTCTTCCGAAACGGTGGAGGTATTAAAATCCACTGTATTATCCCAGCTTTTGCCGCCAATGAGTGAGTTGGTGGATTTTACTTGCCAGTCGTTTTCTACCGGATCTTTTGTAATAATATTGATTGTTCCAGCGATCGCATTGGCACCAAATAATGCCGAACCACCACTGCGCACAACCTCAATACGATCGATCATACTTGTTGGAATCTGATCCAATCCATACACGATATTTAATGCGGAAAATACCGCCCTACTGTTGATCAATATTTGTGAATAGGGGCCTTCGAGGCCATTCAGGCGGACTTGTGAAAAGCCGCAATTCTGGCAATTGTTTTCTACCCGTACACCCGGCTGATAATTCAATGTTTCCGACATGGCAACAGATTGTGTTGCATTAAATAATTTAGGCCCTATGACATTGACAACCACGGGGGCGTCCTTACGTTTGACGCCATAGCGTGTAGCCGAAACAACGACCTCATCCAAATTGAGGTTGTCTTCTTCCAGTTGAATTTGCAAAGGCGACTTCAACGTGTCTAAAGAGATGACTTTGCTGAAGGAGCGATAGCCCACTGCCGATATATTTAAGGTTACTTTTTGCGTTGGTATGGCGGATAGCTTAAAGTACCCGTTTGGATCGGATGTAGTTGCGAGCTTGCTGTTTTTTAAAGTCAGTGTACCAGAGGGAACCGCCTCATGGTTTTTGTTGAATAAGTAGCCTTCAAGTTTTGATTGGGCGTATATAGTGGATGTACCAACCAGTAATGTGGCCAGTAAAGTGTATTGCTTTAGCATCGTAATTTTATGAAAATTTTAAAAATACAGGCCTCGTATAACATGATCTGTTCCTCGTTATGAACGGCGTTCAAGGCATTGCGTCTTATCGGAAGCAGGGTAATAGCTTGTTTCCGACAAGGTAATGTATGCCGATGAGCTCACTGAAACCATCGTAACAGTATTCAGCGAAAGTTCGCTATTGTAACAGGGACAATTCTCAAAGAAGAGGCAAATAAAAATGGGATCAAAGATGATATATTGATAGCGGTATTTCATGCTGTCGTTCTGGAGCCAAGCGATTTAGCACATACGTAATCTCTTACTTGTTTGCACCAAGTTCGTTTGATCGTTATGGAACTAGGGACAGGCCCTCGAAATCTTTGATTTTTGGTTTATGCTAAGCTGGGGGGACCACGTAAGTGGTAATGATCGATCGTTGTGGTGATCGCCTCCGGACAAAATGAATTATAATGCTCTTCTTTTACTTCACGCGGAATAGGAAGTTCAAGGACGGTAAATTCGGTTTGTACGTAGGTATTGTGATAGATGACATTGAGGTATTCGATCTGGTCATCTGTTTCTTGCGGCTTTTGTTTTTTTGTAAAATCATAAGGGTGGGTGTGCATGACAATTTCACCGGTTGATTTTACCTCCTTGTGCATAAAAACAACACCCGAAATAATAATCAGCGACATTAATACCAATTGGCATAATGCGATAAGCTGACGTGGGGATTTTGTTGTTTTTCGGTACATAAAAAAGCGCTACTTTTTAGGGTAACGCTTCAAAAATACGATTTTATTTTGTGAGTATTCGTGATCCACTCATTAAAAAATTATAAAGTTTCTATGTGCTAAGCTTAACTTGCTTCCTGATTATTTAATCAGATGATTGTTGTCGTCTGGAAATACAACGGAAGGTTTAAACTGCTTAGCTTCTTCAAAGTCCATGTTCGCGTAGGAAATAATGATGACGATATCGCCAACTTGAACCAGGCGAGCCGCAGCACCATTCAAACAGATAATACCTGATCCACGTTGACCTGGGATGACGTATGTTTCAAGACGGGCTCCATTATTGTTGTTTACGATTTGAACTTTCTCGTTAGCGATGATATTTGCGGCATCCATCAAATCTTCATCTATTGTGATACTACCCACATAATTCAATTCCGCTTGTGTGACTTTAACGCGGTGAATCTTGGATTTCATTACTTCTATTACCATGGCGCAAAGGTAGGGCTTTCTGCTGAATTTGAAAGATTTGTCAATTAATTTGACAAATTATTCAGAATCATATTATCAATCAAACGGACACCTTCAACCCAGCCAGTGACAAGTGCGACATGCTGCTTGCTGAAATCGATGTGGTTGACTTCTTTTAACGTTGAACTTTCACATAGCGCAAAGTATTCAACGCTAAGCCCATCGGTGTCTGTTAAAATCTGCAGGGCTTTGTCTTTTATTTCCGCTAGTGGGATAGGGTCATGTATATGATCTTTTACGAATTGCAGAGAACGGGAGAGTGCCAAAGCTGTTCTTTTTCCAGCTTCACTTAAGCGCGCGTTTCTAGAGCTCAGTGCTAGGCCGTCTTGGTCTCTAATGATAGGACATATCGCCAATTGAATCGCGAGATCCTTCATGGCTATCATGCGTTTAATAACCATGACCTGCTGAAAATCTTTCTGCCCGAAACAAGCAATATCCGGTTGTACCAATGTAAATAATTTATAGACCACCTGCGTGACTCCTTGGAAATGGCCGGGGCGTCTTTCACCTTCCCAAATTTGGTCCAGTTCGCCAAGATCGAGATGCCAGGCCTCATTTTTATCGGGGTACATCTCATCAACACTTGGTAAGAAAAGAATGTCGCAATCAACGGATTCCAGTAATCTGATGTCGTTTTCAATGGGCCGTGGATATTTTTCGAGATCTTTCGGATCGTTAAATTGTGTGGGGTTTACAAAAATGCTGCAAACACGAATATCACTGATCGGTTTTGCATAATTTAATAGGGATAAATGTCCTTCATGTAAAGCGCCCATCGTAGGGATTAGGGCGATTTTTTGACCTGTTGATCGGGCTTCTTGCAGGTATGCTTGGAGAGATGCTTTCGTTTTGAAAATTTCCACTTTGCTATTTAGTTTTTTGTTGGCAAAGGTGCATAATATTTTGGGAATATAAAACGATGATTAATAGTAAATTGCATAGTAAGTATTTTTTTCGTACCTTTGTAGACCGATTTTACTGTTCGAAAATAATAAATAAAAATAACTGGAGATGGCAAAAACGAAGATATTGTTTATTACTCACGAGATGTCGCCTTTCCTCGAATTAACTAAAATTTCTGAAATTACACGTCAACTTCCGCAAGCGATGCAAGAAAAGGGTTTTGAGATCCGGATCTTAATGCCGCGTTTTGGGAATATCAATGAGCGTCGAAATAGATTACATGAGGTTATTCGTCTTTCAGGCTTGAACATTGTTGTGGATAATAATGATAATCCGCTAATTATTAAAGTTGCTTCATTACCTGCGGCCCGTATGCAGGTATATTTCTTGGATAATGAAGACTACTTTCAGCGTAAAAAAGTTTTTAGTGATGAGCATGGCGAATTCTTTGCAGACAATAATGAGCGTTCGGTGTTCTTCTGTAAAGGAGCATTGGAAACTGTGAAGAAATTAGGTTGGTCCCCTGATGTAGTACACTGTCATGGATGGTTCTCTGCTTTGGTACCGGCTTACGTGAAGACAACGTATAAAGACGATCCTACATTCAAGGATGCAAAAGTGATGTACTCTTTGTTCAATGAAGAATTTAAAGGTACATTAGGTACAAAGTATGCTGAAATGGCGCCCGAGGGCTCCTTTAAGGCTGCGGATGCGCAGGTGTACGGCGATGGTAGTTATGAGGCGATCTACAAAGGTGCTTTGCATTTTACCGATATGGTGGTTGTCGCTGACGAAAATGTCAACACGGAAATAGTTGATTTTGCTCGATCAAAAGATATTCAGGTTTTTGAGCCTAATGGCGATCAGGACTACGATGCTTTTGGAGAAGTATATGATCAGTTTGCGCCAGAAGAAGTAGAAGCTTAAGCTTTACCTTTCGAAGCGTTTCGAAAAACAAACAGACAATAATATAGAAAAAGGCTATTCTCAAGGATAGCCTTTTTTTTATGCGACTCTTTTTCTTCTGGTCGAACCGTTATTTCAATGATTTTCGTTGCGCTACCTGCCAGAAACCTTTTGTCGCAATAAATATAGCTGCGAATTGCTATCTTCGCAGTAATCTGTCAATGATTTTAGCTATTCATACCAGGAGATTTCCGCGAAGATGAATCGGTTTTGATCTATACCTCATAGGTTAGGTTATCAAATAGCATACATTGGCTGTATTTTATTGTATATAATTCGTGTCATGAAAATTAAGGTAGGATTTGGATTTGATGTCCATCAGATGAAAGAAGGTCATCCATTTATTGTTGGTGGAGTGCAATTGGAGCATCATGCTGGTGCCTTTGGGCATTCTGATGCCGATGTGTTGGTCCATGCGATATGTGATGCCATTTTGGGCGCTGCCAATTTAGAAGATATTGGCTACCACTTTCCAAATACAGATATGCGCTGGAAAGGCATTAGTAGCTTATTGTTGTTAAAAGAATGTATGGCGCTGATTGCTGCGAAGGGATATACGCTTGGCAATATTGATGCGATGCTGTGTCTCGAAGCTCCTAAGATCAAACCCTATATTCCACAAATGAAGGTTAAACTGGCTGAAGCAACGGGTTTGGATATCGATGACATCTCTATTAAAGCAACAACAAATGAAACGATGGGATTTATCGGTCGTCAGGAAGGGGTGGTTGCCTATGCGGTTTGCTTGATTGAACGCGCGTAGTTCGCCACAATATTTTCACGTTTAAATTCTTGCTTTTGGCCCAATTAGTAATACCTTTGCCAAAGTAGGGATTCTTGGCACACTATCTGATAGAGTGTGCATTAATGTCTTAATTGAAGTCTTTAAAGATCAAAATGATGCCCTATCCAAGTTTGCAAAATGCAACTGCGGTTGGAAAAATGGTCTCTGCATTGCGGTCTTTACAATGAATAATATTTACGTCTGAAATTTAGTAAATAGATGAAACGAGTATCAAAAAAAAATCAACTTACTGAGGCTGATGTCAAGCGGTATACGTTCAATTTTTGGAAAATTATCGTCGGGATTGTCGCGATAGGTTTTCTCTTTATATTGAGTATACGTCTTGGCCTATTTGGAAAATTACCCTCCTTCAGTGATTTGGAAAACCCCAAAAGTAATTTAGCGTCTGAAGTTATCACGGAAGATCATAAGGTATTGGGAACGTATTATGTCCAAAACCGTTCCAATGTAAAGTATAGTGAATTGTCGCCTTATTTGGTCAAAGCATTGGTTTCTACAGAGGATAAACGCTTTTATGATCACTCCGGGATAGACTACTCACGGACATTTACAGTTATCTTTCACACCTTGACCGGTAACAAACAGGGGGGAAGTACCATTACACAACAGCTGGCTCTGAATCTATTTTCGGATGGACGGCAAAAGAATTTTCTAAAGCGTGTCATCCAAAAATTTCAGGAATGGATTACCGCTGTTCGTTTGGAAAGAAATTATACCAAAGATGAGATTATTACCATGTATTTTAATACGGTAGACTTTGGTGCTTATAATACCTACGGAATCAAATCCGCTGCGCGGACTTATTTCAATACGACTCCGGATAAACTGACGGCGGAACAAGCAGCCCTTTTGGTAGGAATGCTTAAAGGCCCGGGAGCATATTCTCCTGTGCGGTACCCCGAAAAATCACGTACGCGCCGTAATACAGTATTGAACAATATGGTTGCCGCTAATTTTATTTCGGCAGAGGAGGCTACCAAAGCGAAGGAGAAACCACTTGGTTTAGAACTGAAGATTGCAAATTACGGTGAAGGTTTGGCACCCTATTTTAGAGCGGTATTAAAGGATGAAATCAAAAAAGAATTCGCAAAATTGTCCATCACCAAACCAGATGGTACGCCGTATGACCTCGATCGTGATGGATTGAAAATCTATACGACGATCAATATGTCGATGCAGCAATATGCAGAGGATTCGCAAAAAGAATGGATGAAGCAATTGCAGTCTAAATTTTCCGCACAATGGAAAAATAGGGATCCTTTTAAAGGCGACAAAGCCAAACTGCTCATGAGTGGAATGAAGCGCTCTGACCGTTACCGTATTTTGAAAGAAGAGGGCTTGAATGAAGACGCAATCAAAAAGGCTTTCAATGTAAAGGTTCCGATGAATATTTTTACGTGGAAGGGAAGTGTTGATACGATGATGACGCCAATGGATTCCATTAAGTACAATAAACTCATGTTGCGCAATGCGATGATGTCTATGGAGCCGAAGACCGGACACATCAAAGCTTGGGTTGGTGGTATTGATTTTGACCACTTCAAATATGATCAGGTAAAAATGGGTACACGTCAAGTCGGATCGACGGCGAAACCATTTACGTACGCGGTGGCGATTGACAACGGTTATTCACCATGTTACAGTATTCCCAATTACCAACAAACCTATAATGGGTGGACGCCAAGAGGAAATGCACAAGGTGGGAACCCGATTACTTTAGCGAAGGCATTGGCTTATTCGCAAAACTATGCGACGGCCTATTTGGTACACGAAGTTGGTGCTGCAGAAGTGGCCGCATTGACTAAACGGATG
Organism: Sphingobacterium sp. UBA7253; assembly: GCF_002472745.1. Classification (NCBI taxonomy): domain Bacteria; kingdom Pseudomonadati; phylum Bacteroidota; class Sphingobacteriia; order Sphingobacteriales; family Sphingobacteriaceae; genus Sphingobacterium; species Sphingobacterium sp. UBA7253. Next base: position 21,319 of record NZ_DKSP01000170.1, read on the forward strand.
GGTATAACAAGTGATGTGCCTAATTATCCTTCGATCTCATTAGGTGCTTATGAAGCGTCGGTCTTTGATATGGTGGGTGCTTATTCGGCATTTGTGAATCAAGGAACCTGGATTGAGCCAACTGCGATCTTACGTATTGAAGATAAAAATGGTACACCGATCTATGATAAAGCACCAAAGGTCGTAAAAGCCTTAAATAGTGAATCTGCTTATATTATTGTTGATATGTTGAAAAAGGTGGTATCCCAAGGTACGGCGAGACGTATTCAATGGATGTATAAGCTCACCAATCCAATTGGTGGTAAAACAGGTACAACCAACGATAACTCAGATGCCTGGTTTATCGGTATCACACCGGAACTGGTTACAGGGGTTTGGACCGGTGCAGAAGATCGAGGTATTAGTTTCGACAGGATGGAGTACGGACAGGGGGCCGCAGCAGCGATGCCTGTATTTGCGTACTATATGCAGAAAGTATATAAAGATTCAAATCTGAAGTATACCAAGGGCGATTTTGAGCAACCGCAGGGTGGGCTTACCCGTGTCATTGACTGTAATCAGTATTGGGGCGGTGGTGGCTCTGATGTCGAAGATGGATCTACGGATTCAAGCGGTAAAGATGCAACTAAACTAAAAGATGATCGCTTAGGTTTCTAAGTTATTTTAACGATTACCATTGGGCCAGATAATAAATTTTTTCGAGATTTGTTGTCTGGCCTTTTTGCTGAACATGTTTGATATTGGAACGTAATGGACGTATTTGATTATAGAGAAGAATTAAAAAAGATACCACATCGACCGGGAGTCTATCAGTATTTTGATAAAAATAGTGAGCTGATCTATATCGGTAAAGCGAAGGATCTGCGTAATCGGGTCGGTTCGTATTTCGTGAATGAAAATCAGCTGAATGGCAAAACCCGTGTTTTGGTTCGCAAGATCAACCGTATATCTTTTACTATAGTTGATACAGAGATTGATGCTTGGTTGCTTGAGAATTCATTAATCAAGAAACACAAGCCCAAGTATAATGTTCTGTTGAAGGATGATAAAACCTATCCATGGATTGTCATCAAGAACGAACCTTTTCCGCGGGTTTTTTGGACCAGACAATATATCAAGGATGGGTCTCGTTATTATGGCCCCTATCCTTCGGTGGGGATGATGCATATTGTATTGGATCTGATCCGTGAACTATTTCCCCTCCGTACCTGCAATTTGGCTCTCACACAGGAAAACATACGGAAAGGCAAGTTTAAGATCTGTCTTGAATATCAAATTGGAAATTGTAAGGGGCCCTGCGAAGGGTATCAGTCCGAAGACGACTACGATCAGAACCTGAGTGATATCAAGGATATTCTGAACGGAAAGATTGCTGTGGTGACCAATCGTTTAAAGGAAAGTATTGGTACAGCAGCAGCGGCTTTGGATTTTGAAAGGGCACAGTTAATGAAGGCCAAGTTGGATAAGCTGGACAACTACCAGAGCAAGTCGACGGTGGTCAACTCATCCATTACCAATGTGGATGTATTTAGTATTGCTTCAGACGAGGGTTACGCTTTTGTCAATTACCTGAAAGTCATGAATGGTGTTATTATTCAGACACAGACCCTCGAAATGAAAAGGCGTTTGGACGAGAGTGAACAGGAGCTTTTGGCCTTGGCCATACCGGAGATTCGGGAGCGCTTCAAAAGCCTCTCGCGGGAAATTATCGTACCTTTTGAATTGGATATTGAAGAGAACGAACGGATTCGATTTACGATTCCGAAGTTGGGCGAAAAGAAAAAATTGCTGGAACTTTCCCAAAAGAACGTGGCATTTTTTAGAAAAGAGCGTCTGTTGCAATATGAAAAGCTTAATCCGGATATTCGGACGGAGCGCATCTTAAAGCAGATGCAAAAAGATCTGCGCATGAATGTGCTCCCGCAACATATTGAATGTTTCGATAACTCGAATATTCAGGGGAATTATCCCGTATCGGCTATTGTTGTCTTTAAGGATGCAAAACCTTCGAAGAAAGATTACCGCCACTTTAATGTGAAAACCGTGGAGGGTCCCAATGATTTTGCCACGATGGAGGAGGCTGTTTTTAGACGCTATAGGCGATTATTGGATGAAGATCAGCCTTTGCCGCAATTGATCATTATCGATGGGGGAAAGGGGCAGCTGGGCGCAGCCTTAAAGAGTCTGCGCTTGTTGGGGATAGAACGGAAAGTCACGGTCATCGGCATTGCCAAAAGACTGGAGGAGCTATTCTATCCGGGTGATCAATATCCACTTTATCTGGATAAGAAGTCTGAAACCCTCAAGGTCATTCAACATCTCCGGGATGAAGCACACCGTTTCGGAATCACCTTCCACAGAAATCAACGTAGCCGCAAAACCTTCGTTTCAGAGCTGGAAAATGTTCCGGGTATTGGAAAAACAACGGTTGAGAAAGTGTTAACCGAGTTTAAATCGGTAAAAAAAGTGAAGGAAGCCTCCGATGAAGAACTAAAAAAAGTGCTTAATCTGAAACAGATTAAAGCACTTCGTGAATATTTTGCAACGTAAAAATTTAAAAGAAGAATAGTTCGTGCAGTCGAGGTCGGTAAAAAAGGTCTCCGTACGAACTTTTCAAAGCGAATTAATCATCGTAACCAAAACGTTTAAGGTAGTTCTTTTTACTTCTCCAGTCAGGAATCACCTTAACAAAAAGTTCGAGGAATACTTTTCCATCGATAAACTCTTCAATATCCTGGCGGGCATAGGTACCGACTTTTTTGATCATGGCACCTGCTTTTCCGATGATAATATTTTTTTGAGAGTCGCGCTCTACAATAATTTCGGCAGCAATACGTGTGATATTTGCTTCTTCTTTGTATGATGTGACGATTACCTCTGTACTGTAGGGGATTTCCTTATCGTATAGTTTGAATACTTTTTCACGGATCATCTCAGAGACGAAGAAACGCATGGATTTATCCGTTAGCTCATCTTTCTCATAATAGGCTTCGTGAATCGGTAACTTGTCCTTGATGTAGTGCATCACGGCGGCGACATTATGATTTAATTTTGCTGAAATTGCAAAAACGGTATCTGGATTTAATTTTTCCTGCCAAAATTCAATCTTAGCCTTGACCTCTTCTTCCGAAGATTTATCAATTTTGTTGATAAGCACGGCAACAGGGGAATTTGTTTTACGCAATTTCTCCAGAACATCGTTCTCATCGTATTTTTCGTGGATATCTGTCACAAATAAAATAATGTCTGCATCGATCAACGATCCTTGGACAAAATTCATCATCGATTCTTGTAAAGAATAGTTTGGTTTGATGACACCAGGGGTGTCCGAAAACACAATTTGATGGTCTTCATCGTTTACAATACCGATAATGCGGTGTCTTGTCGTTTGCGCTTTGGGTGTAATGATAGACATTTTTTCACCCACTAAAGCGTTCATTAGGGTGGACTTACCAGCATTTGGCTTTCCGATGATACTTACGAATCCTGCTTTGTGTGACATTTTTCTAAATTTTATTAGGATTACAAAGAAACAAAATATATCTTTGTACTCCAATTCGGAAGGATCATAATCTTGTTTTTTCAAAAGAAAAAAGCAATTTTGTTCAAAAATATATTGCGGGGTGGAGCAGTTGG
>NZ_DKSP01000196.1:0-1224 GCF_002472745.1 Sphingobacterium sp. UBA7253
ACGGCGCATGGCAGCATGGTTGGGATTCTCTTACACTCTTCTCTCCTGCTGAATATAGCTCCCTGCCAGGCTGGATGATGCCGAAATCCAGTGGTAAATTCCCTTCGCGGCAGGAAGTGATCGAATACCTTCATGCATACGAAGAACGCTATAAAATACAGGTGCAAAGGCCGGTAAAAGTTTGGGCGGTTCACAAGACAGAAACTGGTTTTGAAGTAGAGACTTCGGCAGGGCAGTTCAAAAGCACGGTCGTAATATCTGCTACCGGCTCCTGGCAAAATCCATTTATTCCCCCCTGTACCAGGAATAGAATCATATCAGGGTATTCAAATCCATTCCGCACATTATAGAAATGCAGCGGAATTAGCTAAAAAAAAGTACTTATTGTGGGTAATGGCAACTCTGGAGCCCAGATCCTTGCAGAGGTATCAAAAGTTGCAGACACCACCTGGGCTGTGCAGCAAGAGCCGGAATATTTACCAGATGAAGTGGATGGAAGGGTACTTTTTGAACTCGCATCCGCCAAATACCATGCTTTACAATCCGGCAAGGAATTTGACCCGAAGCAGTACAATCTGGGTAATATTGTGATGGTGCCTTCTGTTCTGGAAGCGCGAGACCTCGGTGTACTGCAATACCGGTCAACATTTACTGCGCTTACACCAACTGGTGTAATATGGCCTGATGGAACAAAGGAAGATTTTGAAGTCATTATCTGGTGCACGGGCTTTCGTTATGCAACCCAGTACCTGGAACCTTTGGGTATTTTGGATGATAAGTTTAGAGCAGAAACAAAATCAATAGCTATAGATGGTTTATACTTTGTAGGCTATGGAAATTGGACCGGATTTGCATCTGCAACACTTATAGGCGTGGGCCGTTCTGCAAGAAGTACAATAAATGAAATAACAGAAAACTTAAAACCAAAAACATGAAAATTGCCCTTTTCTCAGACATCCATGCAAACCTGCCAGCATTGGAAGCCTTTTTTAAAGATGTTGAACCCCGCAATACCGATGCTATCTATTGCCTGGGTGATTTGGTAGGATACAATATCTGGCCTAACGAGGTAATTGACGAGATCCGGAAAAGAGGAATACCTACCATAGCGGGTAATTACGATTTTGGCATAGGTCGCTCTAGTGATGATTGTGGCTGCGCCTACAAGACTGACGAAGAAAAAGCAATGGGTAAGATCTCCATCGCTTACACAAATGAAATTGT
>NZ_DKSP01000196.1:1355-3163 GCF_002472745.1 Sphingobacterium sp. UBA7253
AAGGACCAGCAGCGTGCTTACCTGAGAACCTTGCCGGCCCACATCCGATTGGAGTTCCAGTTGAATAATGACAAGCTAAATGTTTTGCTCGTGCACGGCAGTCCGAGAAAGGTAAATGAATATTTATTTGAAGACCGGGACGAAAAAAGTATGCTGCGTATTATGGAACAAGCAGATGCTGACGTAATGTGTTTCGGCCATACACATAAACCTTACCATAGAGTTCTTCCTACTGAAATTACAGAGGATGTTCATTACAGGCATGCAATCAATATCGGTTCGGTTGGTAAACCCAAAGACGCAGATCCGCGCGGTGGATACGTTTTACTTACGATAAATGAAAACAGCTCTGTAAAAGATAAGGATAGCATCCAGGTTGAATTCATCCGCTTTGATTATGAAATAGAAAAGGCTGCTAAAGCTGTTGAAGACAGCCCGTTGCCCAATGAATACGCTGATATGCTTCGTAACGCTTAATATGAAAATCGCATTCTTTTCCGATATACATGCCAACCTTCCGGCGTTTGAAGCTATGCTTCAGGATATGGACCAGCAAAAGCCTGATTCCGTATATTGCCTGGGTGACCTCATAGGTTATCACATCTGGCCGAATGAAGTAATCGCTGAAATTCGCAGGCGTAATATTGCGACCATTGCCGGTAACCACGACCTAAAAGTTCATGGCCTGGAGACAACAGAGCAGGACCTCAAAGAAGGCGGCAAGAAATATGCTTACCATATTATCAATGACGGTAACAGATCTTATTTAAAAAGCCTGCCGGCACACATTAAATTAGAATACCAGCAAAACAGTGATAAGTTAAACCTGGTATTGGCGCATGGTAGTACACGAAAGGTTGATGAGTATGTATTGGCTGATACAGATGAAGCTTATGTTTTAGACATGATGCTGGAAGCTGACGCCGACTTGTTATTTGTAGGACATTCCCATAAGCCTTATCATAGGGTTATCCAGGCCGCCGATAATAAGTTCAAACATGTCATCAATACCGGTTCTGTAGGCAAACCCAAAGATGGCGACCCAAGAGGTTGTTATGTTCTGGTCACGCTTAGTGAAGAAAGCTCAGCCTTGAACAGCGAAAGCATCCAGATAGAATTCAGGCGCTTTGACTATGATATTGAAAAAGCTGCTATTACCTTGGAACAAAGCTTGTTGCCTTCTTCCCTAGCCGATATGCTTAGGCTGGCTTATTAATGGTGCTAAATATTCATTTCAGGGTTAGCGAAATCTGGAGATCTTAAGTATTTAAGTATTTGCTTAAATGCTTAAGATATTTTAATTTTGTGCAATCGTTAAAATATGAGTACAGCAAACCAATGTATCCGGGAAAAGGCAGACCCGGTTCAAATCAAAGCGTGTAAGGAAAAATTGAAGGATAAGGAAGTTCCATTTTCCCAATTATCCGCAATTCTGTCCTTGGCGGGAAGTGATGTTCGTTTAAAATTGCTTTACTTGCTCGATCGGGAAAAGCAGTTATGTCCCTGTGATCTCAGTGATATACTTGAAATCAGTATTCCGGCGGTTTCTCAGCATTTGCGCAAGCTTAAAGATGGCACCATAGTTGATTTTCGAAAGGAAGGCCAAACTATTTACTACTCGTTAAATAAAGTACATTTAAAGTTGCTCCAACCGTTTTTTAGTATAATAAACAAGGAGTTTTAAACCGGATAACATGAGCAAACCAATAAATAATACAAAACTTTTAGGATCAGGTATAATACTTGCTTTGGCTTCATCACTCTGTTGTATCGGCCCATTGTTGGCACTATTTGGTGCCGCAGGTGGC
>NZ_DKSP01000196.1:3301-4435 GCF_002472745.1 Sphingobacterium sp. UBA7253
CACTCTCCATGTTTAGTTGGATCGAACCCTTAAGGCCGTATTTAATGCTTGTTACAGCATTAGTGTTAGGCTTAGCTTTTTATCGTGTCTATAAACCGGTAAAAAAAGACGATTGTGGTTGCGATACAAAAAAAAGGCCAATGCAATCGAAGGCTTTTCTATGGATAGTGACAGTCATTTCTATTGGACTATTTTCCTTCCCTTATTATGAACCGTATTTTCGGAATCATACGACGGCGGCTTCTTCAGTTAAAAACACGAATCTGGAGCAAGTTATCTTAGTGATTGATGGTATGTCTTGTGCTGCCTGTGAAGGCCACGTTAACGAAGCAGTAAAAAATGAAGAAGGTGTCCAGGAAATTTCAACCTCTTATGATGAAGGACGATCAACTATAAAATTTGACCGCACAAAAACTTCAAGACAACAACTAGCAATGATCATTGAAAATAAAACCGGGTATAAAGTAAAAAAATAACTTCAGATGTCAACTAACAAAATAATACTAGAATCGACCCTTACCTGCCCAGTATGTAATCATCAAAAGGAGGAAATAATGCCGACTGATGCTTGCCAGTATTTTTATGAGTGTGAAGAATGCCACACTCGGCTAAAACCTCTAAACGGAGATTGTTGCGTATTTTGCAGTTATGGTACCGTAAAATGTCCGCCGATTCAGCTTGGCGATAATTGCTGCTCTTCTGAAAAATAAAAGTGAGTTTTAATGTAATTCCATGATTTAATTTTCAGCGTGATGTGGGATTAAGCTATAAAAATAGCGGCCTTTTAATGGTTGTCTTTTTTATACCTTGCCAACTGAATTTGTTTGAATTTTAAATCCTTAAATCGAATAGCCATTATACCACTTTGGAATCTTGAAAAGTTTGAAGTTTACGTGTTCCATATATGTGGTCTCATCAATTATTATTAACTATTAATACTAGGATTTACCGGGATAACGGTAGGAATTAGAATATTTTTCTGTATCTTTACAACTAATAAGTTCTTTAAATCGACACAAATCAGGTCAAATTAAATGGGACCCATTTCAGGGACCTATTTAAATAAAACATCTGTATACTATTGATATATAGCGAGATACAAAGGGATGTCATAATCCCAGCGGGATCACAAAA
>NZ_DKSP01000162.1:0-1341 GCF_002472745.1 Sphingobacterium sp. UBA7253
AAATAGGGGTCAATATCGAAATGATGAAAAAAGCTATGCCTTTACAAAAGAAATCCAATCCTAAAATTTATTTAGGACACATATGTTTACAGATATATTACATTTCATAATAAGAATCATTTTTGGGATTTGCCGGAATATCTATTTCTCCAATCATTTCCAAAAGGTTTATCTCGATGGTTTGTGCAAGCGAAGTCATTGGTGTATCAACTGGCGTACCCTCAAAAGGATCCTGCATAATGATGGCTGTCTTTTCAATGGCAATAAAGAGTATTGGTATAATCATGGTCATTACGATCTCAATAGTTAACTGAGAATCTTCGAGCCCGAAAGGCAAAATCGCGGCAAAGACGTAGATCAAGGTGTGTACCATCATGCTATATGATCTGGGAAAGACCGTATTCTTAATACGTTCACACTTACCCATGCTGTCGCATAACCTACCTATTGTTTCATTTAGCTGAACCTGTTGAATATCCGTTATCGCTCCACTGAAAGCGAGATGTCTGATTGCATTTGAATGTCTATCCAATATTGCATTGGGTATATTTGTGGCTTTTATCCCGTGGAAATGCAGATAAGCCTGAACTTTAGGTGAAAACTCCAGCTTTCGGAGCGATTCTCCCAGCGCATAAGTCCAGATAATTTGTCGGTCCACAAATTCTTTTATTTCGTATCGGGGACTTTCGGGAGCATATTGAATAAACTGCCTTAGTAAATTCCTGGAGTCATTAACAATAGCTCCCCATATTGTTCTGGCTTCCCACCAGCGCTCATAGGATTGAGCCGTTCTAAAGGCCAGTAGTAGGGAAACAGCCGTTCCGATCAGAGCAGGAATACTCAGCGGCAAGGATACTTTTTTAAAAGTCGGATGCATATCAACCACGCCGATCGATATGGCGAATATAGAGATCAGAATGAATTGTGTCTTTATCTCATTTATAAAGTACCAAATTGATATTTTTCGATTTAATAACATAACTGAATATTCTAGGTTTGTGAAGAACAATAATCATTCTTTATATTTTTAGACGGATGTACATTTAGATAATGAACAATTAATTATAAATCTTGGTTTCCCCCTTCCGAAACCGATTTCAATATTTTCAATATTGTTCATAGCAAAACAAAAATACAGTGTAAATGCTGGTCAAACACATCTTCAAGTAAATTCCATACCTGAAGGAGCTGTTGTCGAAATTTTTCATAATACTGCCAGCGGATCACTTCATAGTATATTGTAGATTTCGGATAAACTGACCATGCGATTCCGTGGCAAATTGACCACCTGATCTCCTGGCGAAGTTAGCTTTGGTGCTGTAGGAGTAATGTCATCAAAAG
>NZ_DKSP01000162.1:1514-2172 GCF_002472745.1 Sphingobacterium sp. UBA7253
TAGGAGTAATGTCATCAAAAGTAATAATTAATACGTATCTATTCTGGTTTTATTTTCAAGCTGAACAGACCGCTTCTTTCTCATGGATTCTCCATTCATTTCCATTCTATGCGCATCATGAACTATACGATCCAATATCGCGTCGGCAATGGTTTTATCACCTATCACGTCATACCAGGCGCTAACCGGTAGCTGAGAAGTGATGATCAGAGAGGTTTTACCATGTCTGTCCTCAATAATTTCCATCAAGGCAGCCCTGCTTTGCGCATCGAAGGGCTGTATGGCGAAGTCATCCAATATAAGCAGCTGCTGCCGTTCAAGTTTTGCAATTTCCTTGATATAAGTTCCATCTGCCTTAGCCATTTTAAGTCTGGCAAAGAGTTTTGGGGTACTCGCATATAATACCCGATGCCTGATAGCCCAGCGCGGTTGCTATATAGCTCTTGCCAATGCCGGTGCTTCCTGTGATCAGCAGGTTTTCGTTCCGCTGGACAAAGGTACAGTCTGCCAGCCTGTTCATCAGATTTCGGTCAATATTGCGCGAGGCTTCATAATTGACATCTTCAACAGCCGCCTTGTAGCGGAACTTGGCATAAAAGATCTGTCTTGCTATACGCCTGTTGTGCCGGTCATCCCATTCTGCATCGACAAGCTGAGC
>NZ_DKSP01000162.1:2244-9126 GCF_002472745.1 Sphingobacterium sp. UBA7253
CTGAACCGCTCTGCATCGACAAGCTGAGCGAGCAGTTCATCTCCTGTATACTGATCGTAGCGCCCGCTTTCCAGACAATTTTTGAAGGCATGGTACATGCCATGGAACTTTAGTTTCCGTAATTTTTCAAGTGTGTTGGTATTCATTCCGATTACTGTTTATGTTATTATTTATAATATTCCTCTCCTCTGATATTGCCGTGTTCCGGCATTGGCAGTTCATCCGCAAAGGGGCTGTCCTGGTATTCGTCCATCCTGTTGGCAAGGATCGTCTGCACGGTCTTATAGCTATAGATACCGTAACTCAGTGCCCGACCACATGCTTTTGCCAGACGTTCGCTGCCAACTTTTTTTTGAAAGCTTAGTATACCGGAACACGACCGATAGGCCTGTTCTGGATGCTGTTTACGTTCCAATATTCCCTGAATGTACATTTTCACATCATCACCTATGGACTCCGCCCATTCCAAGAAGCGTTCCGGTGTCCATTCGCTCACAAAGCGGTGGGAAGAGACTAGATGTGTCTTGTCGGTTGTATATCCATAAGCGGCCTTATCCCTGATATGTATGGCAATACGCTCATAATGATAGAATACCTCAAGCCGGGTGTGTGAATAGAGCATTTTCACCTTTTTACCAATAAAACGATATGGCACGCTAATGGCGGTCTTCACCAAGACAGATATGCCCGGTTTTGGCCACGGTAGCATAGTGGAGTTTTTTGAACTCGTAACGTGATATGGGAAGTCCGCCCAGAGAAGCGCGTTCAATCTCTTCAAACTGCGTCCGACGGCTATAACTGCGCCCTTTGAGCAGGTAATTGTTATGGAGTTCCAATTGATAGCGGATTGCGGCATTGAGCTCCTGCAATGTATGATAGGTGTTCTTGCGCAATGGGGCGTAGATCCTGTTGTATATGATCTTTACGGCTCCTTCCACCAGTGCCTTGTCACGGGGACGATTGGCCCTGGCCGGTAGCACGCTGGTCTGATAATGGTCAGCAAAGTCCGAAAAAGTCTCGTTCAATGTGGGTTCATAACGATTGCTACGGGTGACCGCTGCTTTCAGGTTATCCGGCACGATAGCGGCAGGAACACCTCCAAAGTAATGGAGGGCATTTTCACAGGCGCATATCAGGCTTTCTTTGCTCTGATCCCGGACTGCTTCGACATAGGTGAGCTGGCTGGCTCCAAGAATGGCGACGAATACTTCCACGTCCTGGATCTCTCCGCTGGAGGCATCAACGACCTGTAGCTTTTTCCCGGCAAAGTCAATATAAACCTTATCTCCGGCTTTATGGTCCAGATGCATAACGGGGTTTACAATAGCTTTCCATTGATTATAATAAAAGCAAAATTGGGTATACTGTAGCCCTTCGGGAAATTCTTTCATGTAGGCTTCCCACAGCAGTTTTCGGGTGACCCCGGGGCGTTTGAGCTCTTTGTCAATATGGGGAAGGCAGCGCTGCAGAGCTTGAAGGCGTTTGTCGGGCTTGCGTTCGTTGCTCTTGCCGAACAGGTCTTCCAGCTCTTTATCTCCTAGTGTGTTCACTTCTTTAAAGGTAAACCCGCTCTGCTGAAAGAACTTAAGGTACTTCTTTACGGTATTGCGCGATACGCCCGCCTGTATGGCGATAGCCTGTTTGCTACGTCCATGATCATGAAGTCTCAGTATCTGTCTTATTTTGTTCATGCTGATCGTCGTGTTGGCCATAATCTTAGGGTTATTCTTCCCCAAAAATATGGTTACAGCTACAGCTCCCAAACTAACGGCGACAACTGGTCAGTTTCGTCCGAAATACCATGGTCATTTTCCGCCGGAACAAGTGGTCACTTTATTCCGAAATCAGGTGGTCAATATAAGCGAAACCTCCACAAGGATAACATCTTTAAGGTAACAGGACTGTTAAAAAAAGGACGGTTTCGGATGGAAGAATTAAATAGCGGTCGTTTTTTTGCCCTGACAAAAAATGATGAACTCTACAGGTCGCTGATCAATTGCAAACAACAATTGCAGCAAACAAGAATTAAAGATTCAAAACCAGACCTGGAACCTGTAAAAGAAGATATTTCTGTCCCAGTCCCAAAAAGATAAAGCAGACGCTTCCATCCTATTACTATTTATTCAGCTGTAGTATCCGGTCCTACTACTGTCATTAATAATGATTTTTTATGAAAATAACAGATTCTCAACTGTTCGATAATTCCCGGCCCTATTACCATGGCACAGATGCAACCTTTGATAAATTTGATGCCACATTTAAAGGTAGCAATACCGGCTGGGACAATACAAAACATGGCTTTTTCTTTGCTGACAAAAAAGAAAATGCATTACTGTTCGGTGATATCCTGATCACCGCGTACCTTGATATTAAGAACCCCATAGACTTACGCCTTCACTCCATCTTCTCTCTAGAAAATCAGGCCTCCCTCATTTGGGAAATCCTCACAGGGGACCAGCTTGAAGCAAAAAAAGCTCTTCGCAAAATCAACCGGGAAATAAGCCTGGGTGAAATCGGTGATCTATATGACAGTCTGAACAGTGAAGACAGTCATCTCATGTTTGAGAAAGCTGGATATGATGGCATCATATCCAGCCTGGGAGACGACCATCCTGAATTCGTTGTGTTCCATACCTCCCAGATTGAGATCATCTCCATAGAGAGGCAGAATTTTATAGGACGATCTCGTTAATCATATTTCATTTAAAAGTTAATGATGTCATTATGAAAATAGAATTAAAAGAAATCCATCACAGCGCGCAGCTTAGTGAGGAAACACATGCCTTCACCGCTAATCTTTATATCAATGGAACACACGCAGGCTACGCCAAAAATAATGGCCATGGAGGCGCTACCTATTATCAGGCGAAAGACGAGAAAGGAAAGGTTCTCATTAAGGAAGCTGAAAAATATTGCGCAGAACTGCCGCCAAGAAATACTGAAGACAAATTGCAGGATGATCTTTTATGGGATATGGATCTAGCGCAGTATATTGATGATCTACTTCATCTTTATCTGGAGAAAAAAGAAATAGACCGGTTCAATACCAAATTGAATAAACGCATGTTAGATGGTCTCGTCTTAGGCATCCCAGATCAATCGTTCCGCGGTTTTATATACCCCTTGCCAATGGTACAACTACTGGCTCACCCAAAAGGACCGGAAATAGTGTTAAAAGATCTCTCTGAAAAAGTCCTTCCTTTGTTAACGGATGGGAATAAACTCTTAAATACCAACATTCCAGAAAGTATTATTAAAGCAGCAGGTTTAGATGAGCAGCAGTATGTAAAACCGTTGGTTAGAAATATTCGGTATGGAATGATTCCATATAAAGAAGAAGAAAGCAATAGAAATAGATCCAGATAATGATCTAATAATTGGATTATTTGCTGAAAACAATTCGGAAGCTACTTTCGTGAATAGAAAGCAGGTTGAAAACTTAATATCGGTTTCTTGTCTGTGACCTTAACCACTCATCAAGCATCCGTTCTCTTTCCTTCCTCCTTCTCGATTCCTTTTCTCTGCGGTCCACAACAAAAATAAAGGGTATCCAAATACCCATACCAATACACCAAAGAAGTAAGGAATTACTTCCCGACATATTCATCGCAACAAATAAAGTGCCGCACGAGACAAACAATGTAAATAAAAAATATAATACCATTCCCATAATCAAATTGAGTTTAGTTCCTAAACTCAATTTACGAAATATACCACTGTAATACAAATGTTTACACAATAAATATGCAATTTTACATGAAAGAATTAATTGATAAACACGTATTGATACACCCTCTATTACCTATCGATCCTGCACAGAAACAGGGGCATCTCGGCACAATTTCCTACGCAAGTTATGACAATGAGATAATGGAAGTCAGCTTCGAAGATGGTGAAAAGTCTCTTTATCTTACAGATGCCCTGCTAGTATTCAAATCGATTCGAGAGTTGTCCCAGACCATAAAAGAACAGCAACTATTAACTGAAAAAAATCTCAAGACCTTCATGGACGTCTATTTAATCCTGAAGAATGAAGGTCGATCACAAGTACCTAAAGCATTCCACATGATATTATCAAATAACCAAATACTGAGTCTAGCTACAGTATCGCTAACAAGCAGACTTGAATTGACTCTTCCCGAAGACATGCACCCATATTGGCAGAAAGGGCCAAAGCGTTAACAATTAATAAAAGAGATTGAAATAAAAGGAATTTGAGGCTAAAAAGCATCACGAGATCTAGAATAGGACACATTTTCGCAAGAAAATTAAAAGAGATCCGGATTCTTATGACGATTTAGATCAAAGGGGGTACGTCGTGGCAAATATTGACTTTAGTTTTCTAAAAAAATAGAAAACTAAAACTATAAACGATATCTTAGAGAAATTGACCGCCCTATGTCATTCGCAAACTCAATATCATTTTCTGAACCTTCAAAATGCCATCTGTCTTGATTTTTTTTTAGTTTCTGAACCATGCCATCAAGAAGAATAGAAATTTCAGAAATCCCCCTATGTAATTCCTTCTCTAAAATTCTAATTTGAAAATCTTGGCCTTTAAAAGTTATTCTAAATGATTGTGCTGGTATATTACTTTGTGCTAGTGTATCTATTGTCTCTTCCATATTTCTACCTGTAAATTTAATAAAAGGCTTTAAAATTAGATATCAAAAAAGGTTAAAAATCCTGTTTAGCTTTTTTTATCCATATCGATGATATATTGAATATCTATCCTATTTTCCCAAACCTATTGTTCACTGACCTATGCATCAACTTAAAAAAATTACGACAATCTCAGTAATTGAATATTTTAAAAAGTTAGAAATAGAAATATCCGAAGAAGACGCATCTTTAGTACTGGAGCATTTAACTGACATCGCTAAACATGCTCTTGAAGATTATTTTAAGTCTCTAATTAATCAGACAAAGTAATCGCAGCATTATCAAATTTTGATGACAAATTTAAGAATGTGAATTCAATCTTTTCTGATTGTAGTAAATTGTTCAGTAATCCGAATATCTAATCATCTCCCAAATTTCTAAATTCAGTAGACATCAATCTCTCTTTAGAAGGAATTGACCTGATAAAATCCATAACATACTGATTAAACGACAGGTAACTATCCAAAACACTAGATTTCAACTCATTAAAAGACGTCTTTTTATCAATTTTCAATAGCAACTTCCTCCGATAAAGATGGTTGTTGATCAAAATTTCCAACTTCACTTTTCCAGCTCTTATATATTCAGTAAGGCCAATTAAGCCATCGATATGAAGAATTACTAAATCTTTTATCTGAAACCCGATAATCCCAAATTCCTTAAGTTCATTTATAAGCTTATCCCGTTCTATTTTGAACCATTCAATCATTAAACTTTCAATACCAGGAACCGTTAGATTAATATCATAGACAATTAGGATCGGATATAATCTTAAAGATTGCGGCTTATAATTTTGATCAAATATAAACTTCTTTGTTAAACTTAACTTGATCCTGGTAATTAATTGCATGATTGCTTTTTCAGGTCCCTCTGTACTATAGTATTTCTTTTTTATTTCCTCTTGAATACTATTGATGTTAAAAGATTGTTTGGTAACCCCAGAAATAAAACTATCTTTAACTTCCACCAAAAAAACTTTGTTCCCATTCCGGACATAGTANNCGGTTCTGAACTTTTCATTTTTTTTTTCATTTCAGCACCAGAAAAATTTAAAACACTTTTATTCTCATAGGCTCTTTTCATCAATTTGTAAACAAGATAACCTTCGGAAAAATGAGTAGTATAATCCGCTCGAAAACGATTTTCAGAAATACCTAATGCTGGATTTGATTTAACAATTGATTTACAATCCCAATAAATCGAATTATAAACCTTATTAAATATCATAGCCCTATTGATAATGACGTATTCGTTTTCTGACACTAAATAAAGAGGTTTGTTCCGAATAGGTAAAAAATCAAACTCTTCTATATTTTCTTTGTTTTCCTCGATATCATTCTGATGGTTATATAATTCCAGAAAATCTTGACTCACTTTATCTTTACCATTTATCGTAATTGCATCGCCATTGCAAAGCATTAATAGCGGGAATATTTTAGTAGCATAGTCTTGAAAACTAGTAATCTTCTTCGAAGCGAGATAAAGCTGAAATAAATTATTATTATATGAACAGAGAAAATCCATACAGTGTTTTACCTTTATCAATTGATAAATTGCTTGCTCAAGACTGAAATAACTAAAATCATAACTACTGATAAGTGAAGCCGTAGATAACCAAGTAGCCCTCAATATTCCTGAATATTCCGCTGGTACTGTTTTGCCAATACTATCTTGCCTATCAGCGAAAATTTCATTCATTTTAATATAAGCAATAAAAAAATCTAAATGTGACTCATCAAAATTTACTTCCATATTATGCTTCACTTCAGGAAGGCTAATTGCCAATATATTCATTTTCAAATTTGTATAATGGTTTATTAATATAAGCCGTGCACCTCCACCGATCTCCTCTCTATAACCATGAAAAATTTTAGAAATTATTATCTCCCCCATTTTTCCTTCGGTCCCGAACCAATAGATAATTTGGCGTTGAATTTCTATTATTTTTTTTTGTAAAATAGAATTCATTACTGCTATCATTTTCAGCGTAAGTGCTTTCCCATAAGGTTCTAAAATTTCCTTTGGCTCTCTGGTGTCGTAATCGAAAATTTTTGAAAATACAACAATAAGAGACATTTTGAGTTTGGAGTGAGCTGACATACAGAATATTAAAGGTTAATAATTAATCATTTAATGATAAAAATACAATTATTTTACCATTTTTTTTAGTAAATTCACCTTAGATATTAAACCCAATTAATATGAATGTTGCCAATTTAT
>NZ_DKSP01000162.1:9272-22813 GCF_002472745.1 Sphingobacterium sp. UBA7253
TGCCAATTTATATATCCGAGTTAGTACAGATGAACAAGCAGAAAAAGGATATTCACAAAGAGATCAAGAAGAACGCTTAAAAAAATTCTGCGAAATAAATAGGATTACAATCCGTCAAGTAATATTCGAAGATCATTCTGCAAAAACTTTTGATCGTCCAGAATGGAAGAAAATGCTTCTTGACTTAAAGAAAAATAAAAGTAAGTCCAATATTCTGTTATTTACAAAGTGGGATAGGTTTAGTCGAAATGCGGGCGATGCATATCAAATGATAAGTTTGTTAAGGTCTTTAGGAGTAGAACCCCAAGCTATCGAGCAGCCGCTTGATTTAACGGTTCCTGAAAACAAAATGATGTTGGCATTCTACTTAGCAGCTCCTGAGGTAGAAAATGATCGCAGAGCGTTAAATACGACAAACGGTATGAGAAGAGCGCGAAAAGAAGGAAGGTGGATGGGCCCCGCTCCTGCAGGATATAGAAACTGGCTAAATGAATATGGGAAAAAGTCTATTGAGCTTAAAGAACCCGATGCATCACTCATGAAATGGGCATTTGAAGAACTGGCTAAAGGTGTCTATAATACGCAACAAATTCACCTTAAAGTACGAGAGAAAGGCTTGGATATCTGCAAAGCTTATTTTTGGAAGTGTATTAAAAATCCTGTGTACTGTGGACGAATTGTGGTTCCTGAATACGAAGGTGAAGAAGAATACACGGTGAAAGGCCAACATGAGGCTATTATCTCTGAGTATACATTTAACAAAGTTCAGGAGATCTTAGACAAGAGAAAAAGAAATAAGTACCGAACAAAGATTGTCACAAGAGAAGAATACCCCTTAAGAGGATTTCTCATATGTCCTATATGTTCAAAACCATTGACTGCAAGTAAATCCAAAGGTTACAGTCAACATTATGCATATTACCATTGCAAACTTCAATGTAGGCAAAGATTCAATACAGAAATAGTCCATCAAAAATTCGAGCAAGAGCTTGAAAAATTTGAGCCTAGAGCTGATGTTATTGGATTATACTCGACGATTTTACAAGAGCTGTATACGCAAAGAACAAAAGGCAATTTAACTGAAAAAGTTGAAATTGAACGAAGAATTAGGTCCCTCGAGGATAACACATCTAAAGCGAGAGATCTTTTAATTAGAGGAGATATCGATCCTCAAGATTTCAAAGAATTAAAATTAAAATATACAAGTGAGATTAACGAGCTTGAGGAGAGGCAACAAACTCTAAAAAATGCAAGAGGGTCAATGGACATTTTTCGAACTGAAAGTATCAGTAAATTCAAAAATATGGCCTCTATTTACAGGAAATGCAATATCGAGCAAAAACGTAAATTAATCAGTTCGATTTATCCCGAAAATTTGACGTTTTCAGGAACAAGTTTTCGAACTGCTAGGGTCAACCATTTCTTACACTATATCTATTTGATTAATAACGAATTACGTCCAAAAAAAAAGCAGACAAATCTTAATTTTAAAGAGTTGTCTGCTAAAGTGCCCAGGAGCAGATTCGAACTGCCACGCCCATGCGAGCGCCACCCCCTCAAGATGGTGCGTCTACCAATTTCGCCACCTGGGCTCATATTCACCTTTGGTATCACAAAAATAAAGATTTTTCGCTCTTTTACAAGTCGAAAATTGCTTTTTAAAGCATTATTTCACTAAATTCCTATTGATCAAGGTTCTAATTACACCGTCGACAAGTCCAACCCTTGGAACAATGATTTGTTTTAGACGGCCATACTTCATAATTGTCAGGAAAATTTCACTCGCAGGTATGATAACATCCGCACGATCTTCGTTTAACCCCAATAAAATTATGCGCTCTTTTAAAGAAAAGGAAGATAAATGTTCATATACCGCTTTTAATTTGGCATAGGACAATGGTTTATCCAGCTTCTCATTGGAGAGGCGTGCAAGCTTATTAATATTACCACCGGTACCGATCCCAACAACTTGCTTATACATATGCGTATTGCTACGTACCCATTCCCTCAATTCATCCCAGGTTTCTGCCTTATCCTGATTGTCTAAAATACGAATCGTACCCAAGTTGAAAGACTTAGAATTAACCAAAACACCATTAGCGAATAACGATAATTCAGTACTACCGCCACCCACATCAATGTACAGGTAAACTTTGTCCTTTTCCATCTTATTATCCCAATGGCTATTGTAAATAATCTCAGCCTCTTTTGCTCCTTCGATAATATCGATGTTTATACCATTTTTCTTGACCTCCGCAACAATGTCAGCCCCATTTCGTGCATCACGCATGGCCGACGTCGCACAGGCCATATAATCCTCCACGTGATAAACATCCATCAACTCCCGAAAAGCCTTCATCGTTTTGATCAAACTCTCGGCTTTTCTTGGTGAAATTTCCTGATGAATAAACGCATCATCTCCCAAACGGAGTGGAACACGTAACAGTGTATTTTTCT
This sequence comes from Sphingobacterium sp. UBA7253, assembly GCF_002472745.1. NCBI lineage: Bacteria > Pseudomonadati > Bacteroidota > Sphingobacteriia > Sphingobacteriales > Sphingobacteriaceae > Sphingobacterium > Sphingobacterium sp. UBA7253. The sequence goes on from NZ_DKSP01000162.1 coordinate 11,730, forward strand.
TAAAATTATATTGATCTTTCTGTCCTATAATGTCAGCTATCAAAAGACGGACTGCATTGGAGCCTATATCTATTGCGGCGTATCTCACTTTATATACGATTTCATTAAATTACGCTAAAATAAACACAGTTATTAAAAACTATGTTATATAAATGTTAAGTTATCATTAATTTAACAAATAACAAACGATTATCACAAGGAATTCTTGCGCACACAACAGCTGATATTGTCGTAAAACAACTAAAACTCCTGTTTTCTCAAAAATATGAACTCATTTCCTGACAAAATTATCTCACTGACAATCAACTAACTCAGGATACAGGTAGCGTATCCTATCGAAATGCAGTACCTGGTACAATTCCATACAGAAAATCCATTATTGCCAGCAAAAAACTCATAAAAAAAGGAATATTCATTTTAATGAATACTCCTTTCCTTCTATTTACCTTATTTCTTAGTGATGGTGTTTTTCTTAGTGATGGTGTTCTTCAACTTTACCACCAGCTAATTTATAGATCTCTTCCACTTTTTTCAAAGACTCTTCTGAAAGGTGGATAACGTCTTTGTTTGTATTGTGTTCTTCATGAGACAATCTTGTATTGATCTCACCTTGTTTTTCAACCACTAGTGCTAAAAATGCTTTATCGTTGAATGCCGCTGTACTGTCCGAACCAATTGAAGCCGGAACTTGAAATGCAGGTACACCACGTTGCGCATCGCCAACATGCAATTCTTTTGCTAAATTGTCTAATTCTGGCAACACTGTTGCGTAAGCTTCTTTAATCTTTGCAGCTACATTTTTCACCTCTGCTGAGGTAGATTGTTTTGCAGCTACATCGGCAAGATTTACCAAATAGTTTCCATTTTCGCCAACGAATTTAATCATTGCAAAGGCATCACCATCCGCTAAGGATGCATTAGAGTATTGACGCTGTCTATCTGCAGCTGTTTGACCACAAGATGCAAATAATGTACCCGCACAAGCCGCAACAATAAATAACTTATTAATCTTCATATCAATTTTGTTAACTATACAAAAGTAGATAAAATATATGTTCTCCGAAACCCTATCCGTGAAAAGAAAGAAAAATTACGCAACATTTCTTCCGGCATTCACCACGCCAAAGATTGTACGCGCTATTAACTTCGAATAATCTTCACGTTGTGCATCAGTCAGCTGATCCGAATTCAATGCACGAATCGCAAAATGCTGTATAACCAATAACGGTAATACAATTCCCTCGCGCGCTAAAATAGACTCACGATCCACAGGATAGTTCTCCATCAATTTTGAGGTTCCGCTCAATTTTAACAAATATTCTTTTGTTATCTGGTACTCGGCATACAAAGTTTTCCAAAAATCACCATAAATAGGATCATCTTTCATGTATGCTGTAATATCAAAGTTTGACTTTGTCATCGACATCATACAGTTGTCGATCAATGTCTGGAAAAATCCCGATGAAACATATAATTGCTGTACGTCCTTCCAGAGGTTATTTTTTTCAGCCCATTGCAATGCTGTTCCGACACCATAAAATCCGGGAATATTTTGCTTCAACTGGCTCCATGAAGTTACAAAACTAATCGCCCGCAAATCTTCCAGTCGCAATTCACGGCCTGAGTTACGTTTTACAGGTCTACTTGAAATATTGATCGAGGATAACGCTTTCAATGGCGACATCGTCTCCAAATATGGTAAAAACAATTCATTCGTGCGTAGATCCATAAACTTATGGTGACTCAACTCAGCTAGCTTATCAATGATCTCCTGTTGATGTTTGGTTAAAGTATCGCCCACACGTTGTTTTAAATCTGAAATAATGCCGGCATGCAAAAGTTGCTCAATATTAAACCGCGCTGTATCTAAAGATCCGTACTGGCTACTGATTGTTTGTCCCTGAATCGTCAATTGAATATGATCGTTGGCAATCTCCTTACCCATAGATGCATAAAAACGTTGCGTTTTACCACCACCTCGTGCTGGAGGCCCACCGCGACCATCAAAAAATACCAAATCAACATCGTATTCGCGTGATATCGCCGTAAGTTCGATTTTTGCACGATAGATCGACCAGTTCGCCATCAGATATCCACCGTCTTTGGTACTATCAGAATAACCCAACATAATCGTCTGTTTGTTTCCTCTTCGTTTCAAATGTGCCTTGTACTCCTTATTACTGTACAAGGTTTTCATCACGTCCGCTGCTCTCGTCAAGTCATCAACGGTCTCAAACAAGGGCACAAAATCGATCGTTAAAGCATCCTTCTTCCATCCAGACCATAAAAATAATTGACGCAGTCCCAAAATATCACTTGCTTGCTGGCAATTACTGATGATAAAGCGTTGTGCAGCTCGCTCAGAACCGGAACGTTGAATCTCCTTTAATAATTTTATCACGCCCGAAGTATCTTTCGTTAACGGATCCGCATCCTCGCCCACCGTTAAGTCAAGTTCTTTGAATTTTAATGCTTTTTGCTTATCACTTTCACTAAGCTCCAGATAATCCAATGGCATTCCAGTCTTTTCCTGGTTGTGCTGAATCAGATAATTGGTAGCCTCACGTAATATGCGGCTGTCTTGTCTGATATCCAATGTGGTAAAGAAACAACCAAAAGTCATCACTTTACGGAGTAGATCATCAACGATCTCTACAAAAAGCCCGTTGTGATATTCCTCCAAAACATTTTTGATTGCTTTTAGATTCGTGATGATATTATCGGTTTCGTCAGCAGGATGTTCGACCGGGTTAAAACTATTTTCGTAGAACAATGTCTGCAGATTTTCCATATACTCCTCCACACCTCTAAATGTGATGCGTCGTCTAACGATACGGAAATCTCTATAGTAACATCTAAATAAGATAGTACGTAGCAATGCGGCAACTTTCTTGGTGCTATCAACACTTACGTTAGGATTCCCGTCTCGGTCACCCCCCGGCCAAAAACCAAGCTCAATCAATTGTTTTACCTCTTCGGTATCGACATCCAATTCATCATCAATGAACGACTGAATCTCCGATGCCACTTTATAAAACACGTTTTCCAAAAACCAAGCTAAGCTCGCTGCCTCATCAACTGGAGTCGGTTTATTTTTATTGATGAAAGGCGTTTTCCCCAATTGCTGTAACAGCAGGTGAATACTATGAATATCGTTGGTCTTGATTGCATCGATCAGGTCGTTGATAATACCCAATACCGGTCCCGGATAAAATTGAGTAGGATGTGCAGTCAATACAAGACGTACAGAAAAATCCTTCAATTTTGACACAATCTTACGGCGCATATCTTCGCTACCTTCGGCGTTTTTAATTAATGCCCCTAAGACATTTTCATCATCGCCACGACCCACCATCTGAAATGACGAGTCTTCGATCGCATCAAATAAAACAACCTGACGCTCTATATATTGAACAAATCGAAATAACAAATCAATACGTTGCTCTTCCGAAGAAAATTCCTCATGCTGATCGAAGAAACTCTTTATGATCTCATCAGGAGTTAAATGCTGATCCACACCCTTTTCACATTGCTTTGCAAAAAATGGTAATAAAGTACCGGTATCTTTAACACGTTGAAATGGCAATGTTAAAAACAAACTTTTGAAAAGCTCAAAGCGTGTCAATACCTCGTCCTGAAAGACGGCTTCATTTTTACTTTGCTTCATATTTAAATCTTTGAAAGTGGTCAAGAGAGTTTAGGTGACTCTTGAATTTTGTAATGTCTCTGAAATTACCCTATGGCTCCAAATATAACAATATTATAGCTAAACAAATAAAAAAATATAAATTAATCAAAAAAACAATTAAAATTTTAAAAACATACTAACAAATTTTAGTAATTTTTCATTTTTAACACATTAACATAGTACAATATGGAAACGACCAGTGTCGATCCCTTAGTTCATAAATCCCGGCTACAAAATGAACCTTTCTTGGTCAGACAGAAACCAACCAGCTATATCGCTATCATCCGTACAAAAAAGAGCAAACATAGCAGAACAATTGTTTTTAATATGAAAAGCAATTTATCTAAGTTTGTACTATACACATTATGAAACAGACACAAGAAATAAAAAGTTTTTTCTATAGCCAATATTTTGCAGATGGACTCCGAATTACCATCGGATGTATCGTGCCTGTCCTGATCTTTGCAACCATCGGGCAATTTACCAATGGAACCATTGTCTCTCTGGGAGAGCTTTTAGTAGGCTTATCGGATACCCCCGGTGCCCCTAGCCATAGAAGGAAAGGAATGATTGCGGGTGCGATATTAACTACTTTAACTTTTATTTTAACCAATATAGTCAATCAAAATGTATATCTATTAGCAATTTTTATCGGCGTAGCCTGCTTTATATTTGCCATGTTTGCGGTTTTCAATGGAAGAGCCGCCAACGTAGGTCTCATGTGCATCCTGATGATGTTGATCCATGTGCAGATTCACTACCCTCTTGCAGAGGCCATCAACTATCTAGGTTTCTACACTTTAGGTGGTTTATGGTATATCGCCATTAGTCTTTCCATCACCCAAGCACGTCCTTACAGGCTGGCCGAACAGGAACTATCAGAAACAATTCGCTATGTTGCTGATTACATCCGGCTAAAAGCTAATTTTTACGATGCTAAAATTGATAATGATAAAAACTACCTCAAACTGATCGACAAACAAGTTGAAGTCAATCAGCATCAGGAAAACCTACGGGATGTATTGTTTCAAAGTAAACGATCGATAAAAGACACCACAAAGGTAGGACGTTATTTAACCCTCGTTTTCAACGATATTGTCGATCTCTTTGAGCAAAGTATGGCGGCGCACTATGATTACAATACCATCAGCGAACGCTTTGGACCTACAGGAATCTTGGAAGATTTCAAAAATGTGATTTTAAAATATACCAATGAGCTTGACAATTTAGCCTATCAGCTGAATACAAATACACAGCCAAAACCACTGTATGATTTCGACTCGGATCTCAGTCGTCTTCACACTAAAATTGATCAACTGGATAAAAATCAACAATACAGCACATTTGCTTTACGCAAGGTGTTGATTAATTTGCGTGACCTGGTTCGCCGGATCAAAAATATCTATGGTTACTCGCATCTACAACCTGACGATGTCAAAAGAAAGGAAATTGATGACGCAAAACGCTTTGTTCAAAGCTCTGCAATTGATTTTAAGAAGTTCCGCGAAAATCTTACCCTAAAATCCACCATCTTTCGACATGCCTGCCGTATGGCGATTGTCATGTCAGTCACCTATTATGTGTTTGAGGTCACCAATATCACCAATAATGTATACTGGATCCTCCTCACCATTATGGTTATCCTAAAACCTGGCTTCGGACTCACAAAGGAGAGAAATATCCAGCGTCTCATCGGCACAACGATAGGTGGACTCATCGGAGCCCTCATCCTGTTAACCATCCATGACCCAACTATACTATTTGTTCTCTTGGTATTCTTTTTTCTGACGGCATATAGTTTATTCCGCGTCAACTATGTTATTGCGGTACTTTTTATGACACCCTATGTATTAATTATGCTGAGCTTCGTCAGCGCCAATACCCTCGACGTCACGAAAGAACGCATATTGGACACCTTTATCGGGGGCATGATTGCATTCTTATCCAGTTATATTATTTTTCCAAATTGGGAAAGCATGCAAGTCAAGGAGTCCATGCGAAAGCTACTCATTGCCAACTACAATTACATCTTTCAGGCATTGAAAGAAATTGCAGGCCAAGCGCCTTCCATCACGGATTACAAACTAACCCGCAAGGCAGTCTACGTCGAAACGGCCAATATGGGTTCGACGTTCCAGCGCATGCTTACCGAACCCAAGAAACGTCAAAAATATAGTAAGGAAGTCAATAAATTCGTCATATTCAACCATATTTTAGCTTCTTTTTCGGTGACATTAATGAACCATCTCGACGAAATGGACAATAATTATATCAATAAGGACCATGTCCGGACGATCCGAAAAATATTAAGCTCCTTGGAGCAGTCCATTCAACTGCTACATTCTGACGATAGCGTCAATGCATTTATTCCTTTGGCGATCGAAATTCCCAACGACCAATTTGATAATACAGATGTCAGTTCGGTTGATGGGCAGCTATTGACCGAACAGCTGGACTTTCTCAATAAAATTGCGCAGGACCTGCATAAAATAGTTCAGGACCTTCATGCTAAAAGCACAGCAATGTCAGAAAATGAACTGTCTAAGGCTTTAAGCTGATTTATTCTTTAAAATTCTCGACATTTATACCATGAGCGATACGATAACACGGTACGACCTGATTATAGTTGGCGGCGGGCCAATTGGCTTAGCTTGCGCCTTAGAAGCCAAAGAAGCAAATTTAAACTATCTTATTCTTGAAAAAGGCTGTTTAGTCAACTCACTGTATAATTACCCCCAAAATATGACCTTCTTCTCTTCCTCCGAAAGATTAGAAATAGGTGATATTCCCTTTGTCACAACCAACCCCAAGCCAAAACGCATGGAGGCTTTGGAATATTACCGACGTATACAGCAAAAGTTCGCACTGAATACCCATCTTTTTGAAGAAGTACTGGAAATTAAGAAAGAGGATACGGAGTTCCTGGTCAGTAGCAACAAAAGCATGTACCTGACCAAAAAAGTCATCATCGCCACAGGTTTTTATGACATACCGATGTTGCTCAATATCCCGGGCGAAGAACTTCCCAAAGTTAGGCATTACTACGATGATCCACATTATTATAGCAGCCAGAAGGTGATCGTTGTCGGCGCCAGTAATTCATCCATTGATGCAGCGCTTGAAACCTACCGAAAAGGAGCGCAAGTTTCTTTGGTGATCCGTGGTAGCGAAATCAGCCGTCGGGTAAAATATTGGGTTAAACCTGATATTGAAAATCGAATTGCTGCTGGTGAAATCGATGTGTATTATAATAGCCACTTAACAGAAGTTACTCCAACTACTGCACATATCCAAACACCAAACGGTATCGTCGAACTCGATAATGATTTTGTACTGGCTTTAACCGGCTATCGCCCGAATTTTGATTTTTTGAAAAAGATCGGAATTGATATTCCCCAAGAGGCACCTTGCATTCCTAGCCATAATGAAGAAACAATGGAAACAAATATAGCCGGGATTTATTTGGCAGGCGTCGTTTGTGGTGGCTTAAATACCCACCTTTGGTTTATTGAAAATTCACGAATTCATGCCAAACAGATTATCGAACATGTTCGCTCAACACTTATTTAACGACTTGAAAACGTAAACCATTTAAGAAGATTTTCATCATTTTCTTCTGTAAACTGAGAATATGATCGAATTCTTCTTTTGTTGGGAACAACATGTTTTTCATATCCTTTAATATGCCCATACGCATACCGAATAGTGAATACAGAAGAATCCGCGCAGTTTCATTGATATCTTCAACCTGTATCTCCCCAGCATCGATACCAATATTGAGAATCTTCTCAATAATTTCTACTTCACGTAGATAAGATTCTTTGAACACCTGCTCCAACTCATCCGGAAGCTCTTTCACCATCTTCATGGTGTATTCAAATAAATTATAATATTGATTGATAATCTTGACCCGCATATCAATAGAATACATCATGATCTCCTCAAAGTCGCCTCCCTGCGCAATGACATCCTCGATATCCTCGATCATTTTATCAATAACGTATTCGAAAACTGCAGAATATAAGCTATTCTTATCGGGAAAATAATAATACAGCAATGCTTTTGAGAAATTGAGATCTTTGGCTATTTCCGACATCGTTGTCTTAGCCATTCCAAAATGTGCAAAGCGCCTCGTCGCAGCTTCTAGAATTTTGATTCTTTTTACATCTGCATTACCCATTAAACTTATATTTTTTATCGTTAAATAAACGGTTTATACTATCTTTACCGATTATCATGCTAAAGATAGCTGATTTTTTTGAATTTCTGAAAACTAAAGTCAATATGAAATTAAACATTCAATCGAATATATCTTTAAAAGCTTTCAATACGTTTGGAATCGAAGAAAAGACAAATTTTCTAATCGAAGTGAATGACAATGAAACATTGACCGAAATTTTTAAAAATGATATTTTTAAAGAGAACTTTTTTGTTCTTGGAGCTGGTAGCAATGTCCTTTTCACCAAAGCATTCGAAGGATATATTATTCGAATGAACAGCAAGGGTATACAAGCAAAGCTAGATGGCGACGATGTCTATGTCACAGCGCAAGCTGGAGAGATCTGGAATGACTTCGTTTGGTACTGTATCGAACATAATTACGCTGGCATTGAAAACATGGCCCTGATTCCCGGCACTGTCGGGGCTTCACCCGTGCAAAACATCGGTGCCTATGGTGCGGAGTTAATGTATGTCTTTCACGAATGTCAGGCTTTCGATACGCATACCGGCAACTTTGCCACATTCAAAAAAGAAGATTGCAATTTCTCCTACCGTGACAGCATCTTTAAAACAGCTCATAAAGGACGGTTTATCATTACCCAGGTAACCTATAAGCTTAGCCGAACAGCTCATATCAATACAACTTATGGTGCAATAGAAGCCGAACTCGCTAAAGAAAATATAACGAACCCAAGTATTGCCGATATCGCAACCATTGTCTCCAAAATCCGTGTAGAAAAGCTCCCTGACCCAAGTACAGTGGGAAATGCCGGAAGTTTCTTTAAGAACCCCGTAGTTACAGCATCGACTTTTGAGCCTCTTCAGAAAGAATACCCCACAATACCGCATTATCCAATGCCTAATAATGAAACAAAATTGGCTGCTGGATGGTTAATAGAACAATGCGGTTGGAAAGGAAAAGAATATGGACAAGCAGGTGTATGGAAAAATCAGGCACTTGTACTAATAAATAGACAAAACGCTACAGGACAGGAAATTTATAATCTATCGGAACAAATCATAAGTGATGTAGCCAACAAATTTGGCATTAAGCTGGAGCGTGAAGTTAATTTACTGTAAAGATTTAAAAAAAGTAAAAATATTTTTTTTAAATCTGAAAGTGAAAGAAAAACAGGCTTCACTTTAGTAAAACATCACTTTGAGCTAATTTTATTTACTTAAAGTTAGCCTGCGCAAACGTTTGCTCTGCTTAAAATAATCTTAAAATTATATTAACAAATCTAATTTTGCTATTTTTGGCGCATTATTTGCCTCATACTTAATGAACCGCATTTTATAAACGTACTGTTTTGTAAAAAGAACAGTTATAATTCATTAAGCTATGACAAAGAATGAATTTGACACCATGGTTATTGAGCAATCGGACTCATTAAAACTCTACGCCAGAAATTTTACCAGTGATTACGAAGATGCCAACGATCTCGTTCAGGACACTATCCTGAAAGCTGTGACCTATTTTAAAAATTTCAAAGAAGGAACCAATTTGAAAGGATGGCTTTACACCATCATGAAAAATACGTTTATTAATAACTATAGACGTATTGTGAAAACCAATTCTTTCATTACGAAAGACGAGGATATTTCTAACGCTAACCTCCTATTATCCGCCTCCTCAAATCAGGGCGAAAGCAAATTTGTCATGGAAGACATCCATGAAGCTTTATCTAGTCTTTCCGAAGAATACTACATCCCATTTTCACTGTACTTTGAAGGGTTTAAATACCACGAGATATCTGAACATTTAAATATCCCTATCGGAACGGTAAAAACAAGAATACATGTCGCTAGAAAATTAATGAAAAGATCACTATCGGCATATAAAGTAGCCTAGTTTTTCTATCTTCGCCTTTTTACAATTACGAATGGCAGAAGAATTATCGGAATACAGCAAAAGCCAACTGGCTTTACGTAATGGTCAGGACAAACCACAGATCTGGGTTGCTTATCGCGGATTTATCTATGATGTCGGAGAAAGTAGACTGTGGAAAAACGGGATGCATTACGAACATTGGGCCGGACAAGATCTAACTGAGGAGCTCCAAGAAGCCCCTCATTCAGAATCTGTATTTTCAAAATTTCGGATCGTCGGAAAACTGAAAGATCAATGATTATAAATTAAACTGAGATAGGGCAACAAAAGCATTCAAGCGCTTTTGTATGTCCTCTTCGGTAAGATCAACCAAACGATCTGTTCCAAATTTCTCTACACAGAATGAAGCTAGCGCAGAACCAAAAATTAACGCGTTCTTCATGTTTGTAAAGTTTATACTTTTTACTTTGGCAAGATAGCCAATAAAACCTCCTGCAAAGGAATCCCCCGCGCCAGTTGGATCAAACACATCTGCTAATGGTAGAGCTGGAGCAGAAAAAATCTGATTCTCTCCAAAAAGAAGCGCACCGTGTTCACCTTTTTTGATAATTAAATATTTAGGTCCCATTGCTAAAATGGCTTTTGCAGCTTTAACCAGAGAATACTCTCCTGACAGCTGTCTCGCCTCTGAATCATTGATGGCTAACACATCAACTTTTAGAAGTACCTTTCTTAGATCATCCATGGCAACATTCATCCAGTAGTTCATCGTATCCAGAACCACCAGCTTAGGTTTGTGTACCAAGCGCTCCAACGTTGTTAATTGTATTTGAGGTGTAAGATTACCCAAGAGAAGATACTCACAATCCTGATAACTTTCAGGAATAATTGGATCAAAATCAGCCAATACATTTAAGTCTGTCGCCAAGGTATCACGGCTATTCATATCGTTATGATACCTGCCTGACCAAGAAAAAGTTTGCCCACCAGTAATCACCTGGACACCCGTAACATCTATACCACGGTTCCTGATAAGATCGAGATTGTCATTTCCAAAATCCTCCCCAACAACACTGACCAATTTGATTTGATCACATAGATATGATGCCGCCAAACTAGCAAATGTACCGGCACCACCTAGAATTTTGTCAGTTTTACCGAACGGTGTTTCTATTGTATCGAAAGCCACCGTACCAATAATTACTAAACTCATAGTTTTTTAATAAGCATGGTAAACAAAAAAACCGGCGTAAAGCCGGTTTCAATATTGCTCCTGAAGCTGGGCTCGAACCAGCGACCCTCTGATTAACAGTCAGATGCTCTAACCTGCTGAGCTATTCAGGA
>NZ_DKSP01000247.1:0-9239 GCF_002472745.1 Sphingobacterium sp. UBA7253
TCTCAAAAAAGAATCATGTACATACGGAGCAATAAAATTTTATATTGTCCTTAAATTAAAATAAGCTATTTCTTCAAATTATATGTTTTTCAGGTTAATAATTCTTTATCTGTCATTTCTTCCATTTGCTGTTCATGCTCAAAATAGGTATGTATTTTTTTTGCATAATAAATTTTTGGAAGAAAATCCGTTAAATGCACATCATCCTAAATACGGACCAGCGGCATATACAGCTATTTTAGAAAAACTTCAATCTAAAAATTCTGTCATACTATCTGAAAAAAGAAAGGTCGGCACTAATCCCAAGAAATATGCAAAAAAAATGATTCTTAAAATTGACAGCTTACACAGCGATGGAGTTCCTTATGACCATATTTCAATTGTTGGAACGTCTCAGGGAGGTTATATAGCTCAATATATCTCCTATTATGCCAAAAATCCAGCGTTGAAATTTGTTTTTATTGGCTCAAGCTTTAAAAATGATTCGATGAATAAAGATCAAAAGCTCAGGCTCTACGGGAAGATTTTATCGATTAATGAAAAAACCGATGTTGACGCTGAGTTATTATCAAGGCAACTTAGATTTAAAAATTCTGATTTAAAATCTTTTAAAGAAATTACTCTCAACACAGGTATGGAACACGGTTTTCTATTCAGGGCATTAGACGAGTGGATAATACCTGCCAAAGAATTGATAAGCAGTAATAACCTATAAATTTATAGTAATGAAAGAAGTAAAGCCACAATCATTTGTCAGATGGTTCGATCGACAATTTGATTCAAACACAGGCTCGGAATATTTTGACGAATTTCTAAAACTCCTTGAAGATTTTCCGGCTGTTTTAAATCAAGTGCTGAAAAGTTGTCCTACAGAAGTTTCAACCCGCAAAATGGGAGATAAATGGTCTGTCAATGAGAATATAGGACATTTAATCCTTTTAGAAGATCTATGGCGAATCCGTTTTAGAGATATAATGAAAGGAAAACCGGATATGTCCACTGCCGATTTAAGCAATACAGCAACTGATCAATCTTCTTTCAACAAAATGGTGGTTGAAGAGCTTATTAACGATCTAGTCAGCGAAAGAGAAAAAACAATTGTAATGCTTCAGAAATTGAGTGAAGAAGATTTATTGAAGACAAGTATGCATCCGAGGTTACAACAACCCATGAATATCATTGACCTGATGCATTTTGTTGCAGAGCATGATTTGCACCATTTGCACACCATCAAGTCAATAATAGGAACCATGTAAAACAATATAATTTTTTATTAAAAAAAAGACTGACTGGTTTATTTATATAAATACAATAATTCCGTATATGGCAAAACTATCAATACTAGATTACCTAAATAAATTGATAAAAAGTGAAATTACCGGCGATATGCATACGCATATGCATTACCCGACACCAATATCAAAAACATTGGGCATAAACATTATAGAGGCTGGTTTAGGTACAGCGACCGTTCAGATCAATACTACAAAAGAACTGCACAGTAACCAACAGGGAACCATTCACGGAGGACTGCTTTGCGAATTGGCTGACGCAGCCATCGGAACCGCACATTCGACTCTTATTCAGGAAGGCGAAACTTTTACATCCGTAGAATTGAAAATCAATTTTTACCGGCCAGTTTTCGAGGATATACTTACTGCCAAAGCATCGCCTTTGCATAATGGAAAAAACTTAAATCATTACCGATGCGATATTTTTCGCAGTGATGGCAAAACAGCAGCTATGGTAACGAGTACAGTCATGACTTTAAGAGGTGATAAAGCGAAAGGACGGTAATGCAGTTCTTATTATACAACAACATTATATACAGAAATATTCATGAATAAAACGGTCTTTAAAAGCCCTGAAGCAAAAAACAAAATTATCCGGGCTTACGACGATGCAATAACAAATTCGTCATTGAATTTGAAAGCCAATGTCTTGAAAACAACTTTTGGTGACACCCATTTTTTGGAGGCAGGAAGTCAACACCAAGAAATCGTCATCTTACTGCATGGCGCGTCTTCTAATGCAACGTCATGGTTATCCGACATAGCCGAATATTCAAAACAATATAAAGTCATAGCAATAGACATTATCGGAGAGGCAGGAAAGAGTGCAGAAACCAGACCTTCTTATGAAACAATAGATTTCGCAGAATGGCTAAAAGAGATTTTCGACAGCCTCAATATCAACAAGGCAAATATAGTCGGATTATCGCAAGGAGGATGGTTGTCATTGCGATTTGCAACAAGTTATCCTGAATTAGTTGACCGGCTGATTTTGCTGACGCCTGCAGGAATAATTCCTACCAAAACAACATTTATCATAAAAGCCATCCTCTATTCCCTTTTGGGAACAACTGGACGTATCAGGATCAATAGACTGGTCTTGGGAAGCCAGCGTGTAGATAATAAGATTATTTCATTTATGGATTTAATACAAACCAATTTTAATGCGAGAATAGAAAAAGAATACATTTTTTCAGATGACGAACTCAGTCGTTTGACTATGCCAGTGTTATTCATCGGCGGAGAGCAGGATGTAATACGCTCTACCCAGAAAATTGCCAGGAGATTGCAAAATATTGTGACAGACTTTACCATAATAGTCATCCCGGAAATGGGACATGTCTTGACTGGATTGGTACCACGAATATTCCCTTTTTTAAACAAAACAAAACACTAATTAATTGCACTACTCTGATGAATACGCAAATAAACTAAAGTCATCTCAAGATTCCATTTGATAACCTGGAAATCTATATCCTTTCCGATGGATTTCGCTATCCATCGAATGGGCGGAAACTGTTGATAAAACCAACGATTGGATCGTTGAGCCATCTGTTGTTCTTTCATTTCCATTATTCCTCAGAGGAAAAATACCTTAAAGAATTGGATACAAATCAACAAGGTATACTTAATGCTTTCCTTACGATTGCAAATTCTTTAGAAGAATCTGGATAGATACATTAAAAAGAGCACTTATTATCACTATTTTTCATATTTTGTCTTTAACTTCAATTTAAACAAGAAATTATGACCAAGTTCCTATTCGTTCTCATTTTCACCTTTTTGGCAATCAGCAATAATTATGGCCAAAACATTCGTTTAAAATTTAAAGTCTATGCGGATACCTTACCAGCATATAGTTACGTATTAATTAATAATGATGTCTTTAAAACGGAAGTTAAAAGTGGAACTTGCGAGTTTGTAATAAACAAGATTCTTGATAAAGGTCATTTCAATTTTGCGCAACTAGCCCTATCAGACAGTGTATTCACAAACCGAGAGGATTTCTCCAGTTTTTTCCGTAGACACCAGATTTTCCCACCAAACTTCTTGTATTCTTTTATTATTGATTCCAATGATCTAACGATGGATATAAATATAAACACACATCAATTAAAAGTATATGGAAGCGATTTGAACAAACAATTTACTGAATTTGAAACCACAGCAAAAACGCTCGATTTAACCAATATTCCAGTTTTAGAGGAACAGATTAAGGGTGATAACAATAGAATGACCGAATTCCTGAAAATTTTTACAAAATATTCGGCAAATAAGCTCAGCGAAGAGCATCTCACATTTCTATTGGAATACCCTAGCTTATCTTTTTACAATTCTAGTACTGTATTCCAACATAAAGATTCGATTTATCAGCTCATTCAGCTGCTGAAGAAAGAAAACTCTCCATATTTTGACAGTGAACGGGTTTTAAAAAAATATCAGGATATGGTTACATTATATAAACCAAAAGAAAATGTACCTGTCCCCAATTTTACCATAATAAACTCGCGTGGAGAAAAAAAATATATCAGGGAACTTTACGATAGTACTGAATACCTAGTTATTGATTTTTGGGGTACATGGTGCGGCCCCTGTATAGCTCAGCACCCTGAGCTACAGCGCATCGTGAATGAATATAAGGATAATGGAAAATTTAAATTTTTAGGCATAGCTGTTAATGACAAATTTACAACATGGAAGCAGTATTTGGAAAAACATCCTTATACCTATGAAAACTACATTTTTGAGAACAGAGATTACCCCAACCTTCAAAAGGAATTGGGTATATATTCATTTCCACGCTATGTCATCGTTAATACAAAGGAAAACAGGGTTGTCCGATCCAATTTTAAAATTGATCAACTTCGTGACATATTAAATACGTTGTAACTATACTATGGTATCCGCCTGACGAACTATAGGTCAGTTGGTTTCTTGAAGTTGTGCACGTGAAGGTCTTTTATATTTTTAAGGTCTCTTGATGATATTTGCTTTCATATCTTCATGCTTTTATAAGTTTTCATTAACACAAATATCGATTGTAGTACTAAGATCTATTCCCTAAAACTAATAAAATAACACACTCTCCTTATCCGGCCCTTCACTGCGCGATGCTCGAAGAGTCCGCTCATGAGAGTTCTTGCGGATTAAAGAGAATACAAATTAAAATGGCGCTGCTTAAATATGGTGCTGCTCTCGTCGATTTCCTTTTCGCTATACCAGCCTATTCTTTTTTCTACTAGTCAACTTCATTGATGTTGCTCACTTTTACAGCAGGCATCGTCTTGAAAATGTCCTGCATGTACTTTCGATGATTGGCCCCAGCTAGGACTACAACTCTTTTCGCCCCTACTACCTTAGCCCTGTTGACAACATTATGGCACATGCCCTCATTTCTCATAATCCACCAATGTATTTTTGACAGCATTTCTTCTTTGGGAAATCCATTCATATTATATAGAACAGGCAAGTAAAAATCTCCCGAGGCGGAAATCTCCGCGGCCTCATCCGTATTCAACCATTCCGTTACCCTATTTGAAGACTCTTCGACATGAGCATATTTCTCAAAACCCTTGTTAATAGCTATCAAGGCTGATTTTAACTGATTTTTAGAGGAATCGGCCATATCTTTCCTGAACAAGACAAATTTCGCGTCAAATGCTCCCCACGATGCTTGCCAATTCAGATCATAGTCCTGGCAATCCATAGCCATCAGTTCCTCGATGCCTAGCTCCTGCATCATCGGGAAGGCGATATAGGCATACTCAGAAGTTTTTAGCCTTCTCATACTTCGTCCAGTGGTATCTGCCGCAGGGCTAAGCAATTTTTCGATATCATGTTCTATTTCAGCATTAGGTTGATGCCGCAGGAAATTATAAACTTGCCAAAATTGATAATGCCCATTTGCCACATCTTGATCAAGATAATAGGCATGCGCTAAATCGACTTTTACACGATAATCATTGGGTTGCTGATTGGATCGTTTCTTCAAGCTGTCAATAGTATGCTGCAGTAATACCTCTTTTATAGGTCGATTGCTCTTAAGTTTGTTTAGCCGGTTTATATTCGGTTGTTTGCACCAATAATCCATCAGCAACCGCTCGTCTTCGCTACTCAGGAACTCGCCAAAAAAGGCGTCAGGCTTAAATTTTCTAATTTTATGATGGATGCTGGAAAAATCCTGGGTAGGATATTTACTATAATCATGGGAAACACCGATTAATAAAACCTCAATATCCTGTGCTTTTGCGTTGATCGAGATTAAGAAAAATAAATAAAAGATATACTTCATATTTTGTGCCTTCTTGTTTCGTTATTGGATGTTTCCTTATTCAGCTACACACTTGGCATTACGGTTTACAAATTAGCTTACAAGCACTTATGCCATCTACAGAATTAAAAATACAAATAAATACGTATAGTTTAACCGCATCGGCCTATAATCCTTTTTTACCCGCTAACCAGTAGCCGTGTAAAAAAACATGCCATTGGTTTTTTGTTTAATGACTTTTCTAAGCAGCTGAGCCGATTTGGCGTTACCCGTCAACACGAAGTTAGCTTCTTGCCAATCCGGGGTATTGACCATTAGGAACTTGCTTATCCACTGGATTAATCGTGGTTTTTGTTACGAAATGGCAGAGCGATGTTTACCTCCGCTCGGTAAACATCGCTAGCAAATTATCAAGTCCGTCTTCAGCGTGCAATATTTCAGTGTTTTGCAACGTATCTTTTGTTATTGCTGCCGCCCTTGCCTGCATTTGTCTTTCGTAATTTGAAATTGCAGTCTGAATATCCGGAAAATGGTCGCATGTCAGATTCTCGGCCAATTCAAAAGCATCCTGCATCGCCTGGTTTACACCCTCACCGGCATATGGCGGCATACGATGAGCTGCGTCACCAAGCATGGTCAAGTTTGATAATGTTGTCCAAGTCTGGTCTAACGGAAAGTGGTATTGTGGTCGCGGCATAAACCACATTTCATTACTTGCAAAAAGTTCATGCCATTTTTCGCTCCAGTAGGAGAACGCGACTTTAAACCAATCAAAAACCTGTTGCTTGTTATTAAAGTCAATGCCACTTTCCTGCGTCCAATTTTCGGGAACTTTACAACCGGTATAAAACGATAAACTGCCCTCTCCTTTTGCACTTAAAATAATGGATTGTCCGTTTCCAAGCGCAAAGACTTTTCCGCCTTTTGTTATTTCCCAAAGTTTCGGTGTGTTTTTTTCGGCCTCGTAGATATTTCCTTCAACAATTGTAACGCCAGAATAAATCGGCTTAATATCGGTTAGGTAAGGGCGAATTTTTGAGTTTGCACCGTCGGCTGCAATGACAAGGTCAGCGTAAAAAGATTTTCCGTTTTTGAAATGCAGCAGCCAGCCATGATCCTGTTTTACCATTGAAATAAACTGACTGTCCCAAACAATGGTATCTTCATGCAGTGCGTTTATTAAAATATCACGCAAAGGGGCACGATCAATTTCAGGGCGATCTTCCTGATCCTTATCTTGAAGCTCGTGCTCATCCATTTTGATAATGGCCTGCTCGTCCAACACCCTTAAACGTCCCGCGTCGGGTCGAAAACTAGCTTTAAATTCGTTCATCAAATTTGCTCTTCGAAGAGCTTCCAAACCACTTTCTTCGTGCAGATCCAGTGTGGCTCCCTGCTGGCGAACTTCTTTATTGCTATCACGTTCATATACGGTTACATTTACTCCTTTTAATTGTAAGAGTTTGGCTAATGTGAGTCCGCCAGGACCACCGCCAACAATTGCAACTTTCTTGTCTTGTAATTTCATATCCAGTAAAATTTATTTTTTTTGACTGAACAAAATTACGTGGGCCTGAGCGTTGAAAATTGTATAAAACGCTCATTTTGGTTCTTCAACAGTTCTTTTGGTGAAACACCAGCAAGTTTCTTGACTTCTTTAATAAAATGGGATTGATCGGCAAAGTTTTGTTGTGGAAACAATTTGCCTTCTTTGATATGCTGAAAGGAAGCACGGAAGCGGATAATATTGCAATATGCTTTTGCCGTAAGTCCAAACTGCTGATCGAAATAACGGTTGATTTGTTGCCGACTCCAAAACGATTGCGCGGCAAGTTCTTTAATTGTAATCGCCCCGTTTGATGCATAAATGAGGTCGAACAGTGTCCGTTTCCTGTTGTCAACTTCAAGCGGCAAAAGCGACTGTATTTTATTTGTCGCTTTCGCACAGAACGAATCAAAGTTATTCAGGTCGTCGGCACTAAAGTTCCAAAAATTGGGAGGCAAGAGAGTTGCCCTATCCACCAAGTTGACGATGTTGGTCTGAAAAACAGATTGGACTGCAAGCGGGTTAAAACTGACGGCGTAAGTCTGTCGCAAAGGCGCAATGATAGCCTTCCCCGGCTGAGTTTGGATACCCAAAAGCGTCACGTGGAAAGACTCTGTTGCAGATTGCGTGAAAAATAGATCAACTCTTCCGTCTGGCAATACTACAACCTCTCTATTACAATCCGATTGGTTTTGTAAAAGCCAAAAGCTTTCAACAAAATCCGCTAACGACTTGTCAGGTTTTATTGCTTGGTATTTTAATTCATTTTCCATTGTTTTAGTCCGTTTATAAGCCATAACCTTCCTCTCAAAATTTATTACGGCACATCAGGTTAAAAGTCCCACACCTCCAATCAAAATTAAGGATTATTATATAATCAAATATGAAATAGATCAAACACTAAGCCTATTCGGATGAGGGTAGCGGCAATCCTTGTTTTTCAATGACAAATGCTTTAAGCTCTGCCATTTTTCCATCTTCGAATCGCCAAATGTCGCAATAATCGAAATGATCATATTTTCCGTCCTTATTTCTCAACCGAATTTCTCCGGTCACCATAACAAAATCACCTTCCTCAATAGATTTTTCCACATCAAAAACCGGCGGTTCCTGATAGAACTCTTTCAAATAAGCGCGAACTTCTTCTTTCCCATGGAGAATACGCTCACCTATAAAAACCCATTTCGTCTCTGCAGTACAATAAGCTAAGAAGCTTTCATAATCTCCTTTGGCAATAAATTCATTGGCTGTGTGTAAAATCGTTATATTTTTCATTTTCAGCTAGTTGTTTTGAATCATCAATTTTTGTCGGTCCACACGTTTTAAATGTTATAGTGATCAGTATGATACGCCGCTACGTTCATAAAACCACTCAGGGGAACAAGTTGTTTTAAACGATGAAATAAGATATATTCAATGCTATGACGAACTACAGAGATCAGCATTTAAGTAACTACTTCTCTTTCCTAAAAACAAATATCGCGCAAATCGCTGCCAGTAAAAGGCACCCGCCGAACACCTGGAATGCGCTTTCCAGACCGATATTGATAATCAGGCTCAGTAAAAGGCTCCCAAGGCCATAACCCGAGAAAAGAAAGAATGCAAAAAGTCCTGTCGCCGCTCCTTTTTGCGCACTGAATGTGGTGACAATAGCAGCAAACAAAGGATGCGAGAGGTCAAATCCGAGTGAAAGTAAAGCCACTAAAACACAGGATGCTGCAAGATTTAGATTTTGGCTGAGCAGCAATACGGTAAGTGCCCCCAAAAATAAACCTAAAGGTATTATTCTCTGTCTTCCATAGTGGTCCGCAAGCTTTCCGAGTAGTGGACCTAATAATAGGCCCGGAATACCATACCCCAACAAGGCTAGCCCAATCTGTAATTCGTCGAGGCCATAGTTTCTATAGAAAAAATAAGCCAGCCAGGCAAAAATACCACCATGGAACATCCCGTTAAACAAAACATAGAAATAGGTATGCCTAGCTCTTCCGCTCGACAGGATATTACAGAAGACGAGGAAAATGTTCTCCTTAACTCCACGGATCATCTCATTTGCTTTAAATATGTCCTTTTGATACATGACAATCAGCAACAAAATAAGCAGCGCGATGCTCGCGACGCCAATAAAAAG
>NZ_DKSP01000247.1:9325-9865 GCF_002472745.1 Sphingobacterium sp. UBA7253
CCAATAAAAAGCCATTGCCAACCGACTAGCGATGTGATCAAAGCGCCTGCGCTGGATCCGAAAGCTGTGCCACCTGCCATGTTACCAAAGAATATCCCAAGCGCGTGCCCCCGTTTTTCGTACGGGTACCGATCGCTGATCCAGCTAATGGTTGTGGGGGCAATACCGGCGGCACCGATGCCGGTCAGCAAACGAAGGAAAATCATCTGGTTAATTCCATGGGCGTAAGCGGTCAGTAATGTCAATACAGAAAAGATGACTAGGCACAGCGTAATTATCCGGAACCTGCCAAAGCGATCACTTAGAGGCGCATATACCAATGTAAACAATCCATAGCCGAGCAGGTAAGATGGTTCAATAAAACTCACATGCCGGGTAGTCGTACCAAACTGTTCGGATAGCAGTGGAAGCAATGGCGCGACCATGAATCCCTGAAAAAAAACAATGAAAGTTGCCAAAGAAAGAATATAAACCGGGAACATAGATACGTCTGTGGCCGTTCTGTCATTTGTAATTAATTTGTACATTTCTATTATTTGT
>NZ_DKSP01000247.1:10064-10342 GCF_002472745.1 Sphingobacterium sp. UBA7253
TTGTACATTTCTATTATTTGTTAAATGATACAAATTTCAAGAATGTTCGCCGCAGAAGACTTATACGGATTGAGGCGATAATTGGACTTTTTATCGATTTAAATAGTAAGTGGACTTTTCATAAGTTGCAAAGCGTCTTGACGGTATGCTGTAGGAGTTAGACCCGTCATCTTTTTAAAAAACCGGTTAAAATAATTTGCTTCATTAAATTGTAATAGATCAGCTATTTCTGACACCTGCAGATCGGTGTGTGTTAAATGGATATAATGTTGAAGTTG
>NZ_DKSP01000031.1:0-7372 GCF_002472745.1 Sphingobacterium sp. UBA7253
TAAAAGGATATATGCCGATTTAGCTGAGAAGCTCAAAAGCTATCCTTTGGCCAAAGAGATACCCATGCAGTTAGAATCGTCAATCAGGACCAAAGTTGGACAGGTTGCCCCCGATCTCGAACTTCAAACTCAAATGGGTACAAGTCTAAAATTATCTGAATTCCGAGGAAAGTATCTATTGGTAGACTTTTGGGCTAGTTGGTGTGGACCATGCCGCGAAGAAAATCCAAATCTAGTAGCGCTTTACAATAAATACAAAGATTCGGGATTCGAAATCTTAGGAATATCTTTGGATAAAGTAGCTCAACGCGAACAATGGGTCAAAGCAATTGCAGATGATAAGCTGAGCTGGCCACAAGTATCTGATTTAAAAGGTTGGGATAGCCAAGCAGCAAAACGTTATGGCATCAATTCCATACCAGAAAGCTTTTTGTTGGATCCTACAGGAAAAATTGTGTACCGCAACCTCAGGGGGAAAGATTTAGAAGAGAAATTACAGGCGATCTTTTCAGATAAAAGCGATCCTAAATAGCCAGTTTAGTAATATATACAATAAGCTCTATTTAGATTGGGATATTCTTGTTAGGGTCGCGAAACCTAAGTGTGAAACCGACTGAGGGGGGCTGGTAATAAAAATAGACTGATCAAATCGCTCATTAATCTAATCTATAAATAAATTCCTCAATTTCGATTTGGCTTGCATTAGCAAAACCGCGATCTGTACCAACCCTAACAAAACCACAATTTTCCAATACTTTTTGGGAACCGAGATTATCGAAAGCGACGCGCCCATACATAGGGCGGTTTGTTTCAATTGAAAGAAACGCTTTAAGTGCCTTTGTTGCAATTCCACGTCCCCAGAATTTTCGGTCAATCCAATAAGTGATCTCAGCATCACCTTCAATAACAAACTTCGCAATACTTCCTACAATTGTCCCATCAATCAGAATCGTTTGATTGTTTATACTTGGCTCATTGAGAAATTTAGCATACTTCTCAAGGTAAACTTTCTTATCTGAAGAACTACTTGAGGTAAAAGCCGCGAGATAATTTGCTTCTTCATCAAGCTGAAACTGATAATGTATTTCTAAATCCGTGTATACTGTCGGTCTAAGAGTAAGTTGAAAGTTGAGGTCATCCATGCTTTTTATATTCGGTTTATCCCCAAATATAGTAATAAATACTTTTCCTTTAGTCTTCATCGAAGTCAACCGACGACAACTTGAGGAAAAGCCGAACAGTGCTCGAACAAAGATAGAATTTAAGCCAATGTGATGTTCTTTCATTGAGCCCATATGGGGAGATGTGTAGATACCTCGATCTCTGAAACAGCATCCTGGTATTTAAACACAGTTTCAGGTACCATGTCGTTTTCGCTTATATCGACCCCCTTAACAGAGGAAAAGAGATTTAGATGCCTTTTCACAAGCGGAATGGTATGAATATATAAATGAGTTATTTTGTCCGTGCTGGAGTCACAACTAGTACTTTTCTTAGCCTTAGACCTCGCATGGCATATATGCATATTATCGGTGTAAAAAAAGATCATTTCAATCTTATTTTCAGGGTACAAGGCTTTAATATCTTGTAGCATTTGAAGATGCGTCTTATTAACGATATTGATCTCCACAGCAAAATCTTCATCGTTACTTAACAGCAACAACAGTTGTTCCTCAAATCTCCTATATCCATATTTTAAACCAAGTGCAGCATAGCTTTGAACAAAGAGATTAGGGTCAAGTATCTTGATCCCTTCGGGAATGAAATACTGCCCACAAGTACTTTTCCCAATATGAGGAGGACCAGTTATCACATATATTGTTGCCATGATCAGATACTTTGAATTGTCCCATCGCTATGCTCTTCAACCATTTGGCCATCCTTGCTATAAACCAACGGCTGTTCACGGGAAAACAAGTAGGAGCGAATGCTCGTTTGTAATTCTTGCCTCCATTGAATCTTTTCATCCGCAGACATAGTGAATGGGTCTTTTTTCATCTTTCCAGTTTTGACAAGTTGTTCTTCTTGAATTATCCTTTTCATTTAAAAATTAATTAACATTAGCTTATACGATCAATTAAATATAAACATATATTAATATAATATAAAAAAATATTAACACAAAATACGCAGGAAATTTGATAGACCGACTTTAAATTGGCAACATAATCCATTATAAAAATTAACAGACGCTGTATATTCTTTTTATCAAGAAAGTATACAAAAGAATTATACAGTTGATTGTTTAAGTTATATACTGATTTGAATTTTTTAGGGGCTGAAGTCAAAATTTAGACAACTAACTCAGAAAACCGACAAGGTATAAAAAAGTACTTTTCACTCGGGCAACTATTTCGTTTTCTTGAAGATCGTGAACTCAGTTTATTTCTGCATCCTTGGAGAACGTAAAACTTTTTTAAACTCATTAAGCTACCTCAGAATTTCGTATTCATAAACGACTCCCCAGATTTGGCTCTTATTATACGTGGGATTTTGTAAGATGAAATTCTAATAGAACGTTTCCTCCTTTAGTTTGATTTTGGTGCTGGTATAACACTTAAAACAGAAAAACCGTTTTTAACAGTGCTAAAGACGGTTTTTTGCGGAAAGGGAGGGATTCGAACCCTCGATACAGTCATCCCGTATACAGTCTTTCCAGGACTGCTCATTCGACCACTCTGACACCTTTCCGTGTTTCAGTGCACAAATGTAGCAATTTTTTAATTTATTGCAACCTTGTTCGTGTTATTTACCATCGGATTTGTTATATTCTATTGAGAATAAGCGTATTGTTTTTATTTTTTAATGAATAAAACTTATTCCTTATTTTTCGGAATGACAAATAATTATTTCGACATAAAAGGGGCGATCCTCGACATGGCACTAAAACGTACTCAGGAACGTATCACAATGATAGCATCTGCTTTAGAAACAGCAAGAGATTCAAGTAATGACGATACCAAAAGTAGTGCTGGAGACAAATATGAAACTTCGCGTGAAATGATTCAACAGGACATCAATCGCTACCAGAAACAACTCCTGGAAGCCAATAAAGATCTACAGCAGCTAATCAGTATAGAATCATTACCAAATGATGTAATGGATGTAGCCAGATTAGGAACGCTTGTTCAAACCAGTGTTGGTCTATATTTGATCGCCACAAGTATTGGAGCTGTAAAAATAGGGACCAATAATATCTTCGTCATTTCGCCTGCATCTCCAATTGGACAACTACTTATCGGAAAAAAAATAGGTGATAGTTTTGTTTTTAACAACGTTAATCAGAAAGTTATTGCAATCTACTAAGTGATGAAAATACCGAAAAATTAAACAATATGTCGATGCATCTGTTCTTATTTAGTACAGAAACGAAGAATGACATGAAATTGAATAATTTACTTTTAATCTTCTTACTTGGCGCTTTACTGTTTATTCACTCTTGTAGATCGCCCGAATCGGACGAAAAACTAAGATCAAAAATCGAGGCAGCGTTGGAAACTACTGCAGGCATCGAAGTAGATGTCGAGGAAGGGAATGTAACGTTGGATGGACAGATCGGTTCGGATTCGCTCAAGCAGGATATAGAAAACAGAACAAAATTAGCGGGGGGAGAGGGTATCAAATCCATTCACAACAATATCATTGTAAATCTTCCTGAACCAGAAGATGCCCGTGAAAAATATCATGAAATTATGGGCGGCGCGATAGATTCTACCTTAACGAGAGACGTCAATCTTGTTCTGGAAGATTTTCCAACCATTACGGCTCAGGTGAAGGAAGGAATTATAATTGCGACAGGTAATCTTGAAAAATCAAAAATCGATACACTAAAGAAAAGATTAGAGCATATCAAGCCCAAAGGTATTGATATGAAAGGTGTCACCAGTCGCTAAACAACGAAAAGAAGCTATCCATCGATTAACGGGTAGCTTCCTTCATTTGTTCATATGTTTATTTAATACCTAAGTTAAGCATTTTCTATTAGATCTCGTATAGCAACAGAAGCTATTGCCCCACCAAAGGCTGCTGGTAGATATGACATGGTACCATAAGCAGACTTTTTAAAGTTACTCCCATCAGTATATAATAATGAATCCTTGTTTGGAAGTTCAGTTGAAAATGCCACTTTCACTCCATCACGTATACCATGTTTACGCAATTTCTTACGGATATGCTGGGCCAACTTACAATTATAAGATTTACCGATATCAGCAATTTTTATTTTTGTAGGATCAACTTTGCCACCGGCGCCCATTGAACTGACAAATGGTATATTGGCTTCTAATGCTCTCCGAATAAAAAATAGTTTAGGTGTAATACTATCAATAGCTTCCACACAATAATCTGGCGCTAAATCTAGCAAAGCTGGTATTTTTTCCGGAATAATAAAATCCTGTATCACAGTTAAATCTAATTCCGGATTGATCGCCATTAATCTTTCTCGCATAATCTCAGCTTTTGCTTCACCATGATTAGTTGCCAAGGCAGGTAGCTGCCTATTACGATTGGATGGATCTACGGTGTCTCCATCAATAATGGTCATTTTTCCAACACCTGCTCGGCATATAAATTCGGCAGCAAATGATCCAACACCGCCTAATCCCAAAACCATCACATGCGAATTTGCCAATTTTTCAACCGCTGATCGACCTATCAATGCTTCGGTACGTGACAGCCAACTTAAATCTTTCATTTATCTAAATTTGTTTTTTATATTATAATGAAACCTTATAGCTATCCGACAACGTGAATAAACAGACTATGATGGCCTCATTTATTAAATACATTCTTATAATTTTGGTATAAAACCCGCTTTAACTCTTCCAATTCGATCGATCTGATCTGAGCAACGTATCGGTAAAGTGTAGCAATTTCTACGGTCGTATCTGTATCCGTTTCTAGAAACAAATGACTGAGTGAAATATTTTCTAAAAGTTCGTCTTGACTTCCGTTTAAACAATGTTTTCCTATGGAAAGATAATACCCTTGATCGATTAACTGTTGAGCCAAGGTCCAGTTCTTACGATATCCATGAAAAACAACAGCTTCGCTAAAATTCACTTTTTTCAAACAACCAACAATCTCCTGAAAAGCTCGAACACAATGAATGATCAAAGGCTTCCTATACGTTTTAGCCAAGCGAACCTGTTGATCAAACACAAGCTGTTGGTCGGCGAGGGGAGTGGCGATATTTTTGTCCATACCACATTCACCTATGGCTAAAACCTGACTCAGCGCTAATGCATCCACCATGAGTCCCAAATCATGTTCGGTATTCCCATTGATATACCATGGGTGCAAACCTACTGAACAATCCGCTTCAGAAATTATTTCCGAATGGTTCAAAGTGATATTCTTAATGGAAAGAGTAGCACCTTCTTTCACCGGATAATTCCGATGCGTATGTAGATCGATATAGGGAATCTGTGTAGCCAACGAGACAAAGGTCGAAAAAATACTTGAAGCAAAAAATATTCTCTACAAAATTAGTATAGTTTTTATTCTCCCAAGCTAGCATCTAAAGCTTCAAGAATACCAGAAGCCTTCAAAAGACATTCTTGATACTCCTGATCGGCAGCTGCCTGATTGGTAACTGCTCCACCTGTATGAAAGGAAAGGTACCTTTTTTGCTTATTGTAAAGCAATGAACGGATAACGACGTTAAAATCGAATTCATCGCGCATGGTGTCAAAGTAACCGATAGATCCTGCATAGATACCTCTCTTTCGAGCTTCAAGCTGATCGCAAATTTGCATAGCTGCAATTTTGGGAGCACCTGTCATCGAACCTGCAGGAAAGGTATTTCTAAACACATCCACATTGGTGACTTTTGGGTCTTGCATGCAGGTAATAGTTGAAATCATTTGATGCACTTGTTCGAAGGATTGAATCTCAAAAAGGCGAGTAGCCTCAACCGTTCCGGGAAGAGCACTTCGTGTCAAATCATTGCGAACCAAATCAACGATCATCACATTTTCGGCGATCTCTTTTTTTGACCTCAACATATCAGCTATAATCTGTTGGTCCTCTGTTGAATTTGTCCCCCTTTTGGCCGTCCCTTTAATTGGCTGAGAAATTAACTTTCCTTTTCTTTTCGCTAAAAATCGTTCCGGAGAAGCACTCATGATAAAATGATGTCCTACCTTGAAAAATGAACTAAAGGGAGTAGGTGATATGGTATTTAACCGGTGATAAACTTCCATAGGAGCGATATCAGCATCATCAGCAAAAAATTCCTGACAAAGGTTCACTTCATAGATGTCTCCACGCTGAATATGTGCCTGTACATTTTCAAAAGCTTTGACATATTCACACTTTGTCCAACGCGACTTTACCTGTACAGAAATTGGGGTTATCGCAGGAATCTGAGTATCCAAAATGGCCTGATAGATTTTAACAGGATCCTCGGCTTCTATATGCACTTGATCTGCCGTCCATCGAAGCGTAATTGCTGGCACAAAGAAATAAGCTTCTGGAAATTCGAGCTGATCCTTTCCTGTTGTCTTTAATTCTTCTATCTCATTCTTAAGGTCGTAAGATAGAAATCCGGGGATAAACTGAGATTGATGTAATCTCAAAAAAGTGTCGAGCTGGTCAAATACATTTTCATTTGCACGGAAAGAGAATAATGCCTTGACAGCCAGTATCTGTTCAAATTTGCCCCATTGATCCGACATCCCATTACTATTAAAGAAAGAAATTTCATCAAATTGCCCCGACCAATGCAGGGCTTTCTGATGAAATTTATCTTTAGAATCGAGAAGATCAAAACTTTCGATCCGCATAGTTTATTTTGATAAAGCTAATGTTTGTTTACGATCAGGACCTACCGATAGGATCGTGATAGGTACTTCAAGAGCTTTCTCTAAATAAGAAATATAATTTTTTAATGCTTCAGGTATTTCTTGTTCAGACGTTATACCCGTCAAATCTTGTTTCCACCCATCAATTTCTTCTAAGATAGGTTCTGCTTGATGCGTGATGATTTCATAAGGCATATAATCAATCACTTCACCATTATATTTATAATGTGTACATGCGTAGATTTTGTCGAAGGTGTCCAAAACGTCAGCCTTCATCATAATCAAATCTGTCACGCCATTCAGCATAATAGCATATTTTAAAGCCGGAATATCGATCCATCCGGTACGACGAGCACGCCCTGTAGTCGCTCCAAATTCATGACCTAATTGACGTAATTTTTCGCCAGTTTCATCGTGAAGTTCAGTAGGGAAGGGACCGCCACCTACGCGAGTAGCATATGCTTTAAAGATACCATATACCTTACCTATTTTATTTGGTGCGATACCCAGGCCTGTACAAGCTCCGGCTGTTGTGGTATTAGATGAAGTAACAAATGGATAAGAACCAA
>NZ_DKSP01000159.1:0-12102 GCF_002472745.1 Sphingobacterium sp. UBA7253
AAACGTTTAGGACGCAAGTGGTCTGTTATGTGTATGTTGATTCACATAATTAACCACCACGTCTGTTGTTAATTTATTCCAAAGTTTAAACGAGGAATTTAAATTTGCAATATTCTTTTTGTTTGAGGACTCCAGCGCAGTCATCTGATTATCTTGACGTGTGACTGAAAATCTTGTGTTTGAGTTTTCTGTCGTATGACCAAGGGCTAAATTGAAAGACGTATTGTTCGGATTGTTAAATAATTTATTGTACGAATTTTGTGCTGAATAAGGACGGACAACACCATCCCAAGAGATAATATCTTTGCCGTCAAATTTAGGTCCGAAGTTTACTGTTGCTGGAAGTACGCCCCGCGTCACGCCATTAATTGCTAGGCTATTGTCATAGTAGAAAAACATGTCGTCTGCTTGTCCACTGTTTTGATAGGCCTTTGTATAGCCCGGTCCTCTGACATCTTGGAATCTAGGTAGATAAGCAATTTTATCGTGCGTATATGTGGCATTGAAATCGATAGAAAATCCTTTCCCTCCTTTTCCAGATTTGGTTGTTACCAATACAACCCCATTCATGGCTTCTGACCCATACAAAGCTGCCGCAGAAGCACCTTTTAGAATGCTGATGTTCTCAATATCTTCCGGGTTGAGATCTTCTAAACCATTTCCTCTAGCGCGTTGGTCACCCCAGTAATCAGAATTGTTAAAAGAGGTTTGTCGCATTGGTACCCCATCTATGATAACTAGAGGTTGAGAATTTCCTGTAATTGAGTTCGTTCCACGAATATTGATGTTGATACCCGATGTAGCACCTCCTGGTGCAGCAGAAATACGAACACCCGGTGCTTTACCATACAATGCCCCCGCAAAGTTCGGTGAACCGGTTTTTGTTAACTCTTTAGAGTCGACCGTGCTCATGGCATAACCAAGCTCCTTTGGAGCACGTTTAATACCCATAGCAGTAACAACAACTTCCTCCAGGTTGGAAGCATCCTCTGTTAATTTAATGTTTATCGTTTTTGAGGAACCAACGACTATTTCTTGGGATTTGTATCCGACAATGGATACACGTAAGACTTCACCCTGTGAAGCTTGAATTGTAAAAGCCCCATTGGCGCCCGTTTGAGTACCTCTGGTTGTTCCCTTAACAGAAACTGTTGCGCCAGAGACAGGTCCATTAGCATCTGAAACTATTCCAGAAATGCTTTGCTGCGCATAAAGCGATGTAGCACTGAAAAGTGTACATAACGCCAATCCTGCAGTTTTTTTGTAAAATAGACTCATGTTTTAGGTATTTGTGTAAAACGTTAGTTAATAATGTTTGTGATGTATTTTTCTATGACTAATGCTGTTGTGCCGAGTTGCTGCGCTCTTTTGTGCAGGTCGGAGATCTCAATGCTTGTTTTCTTCGATATTTTAGGAATGCTGTATTCATTTACTGCAACTTGGATATGAGGCGCAAGGATATAACCGATTTCCGCTCCACGACCACTGATGATAATTTTGTTCGGATTGAGAATATGTATCAACGTTGATATTCCTTTACCTAATAAGTACCCAATTTTTCCAATATTATTGATTGCGATCTGATCACCAATTTGAACGGATTCAATAAGAGCTTCAGCTTTGTTGTCATATTCTTCTACGAGTTTTTCATATATAGAGTATTCGCCGTTTTTTATATCCTTTTCAATATTTCGGATGGCAGCGCTCACAGAGGCTTCCACTTCTAAACACCCTCTCTTTCCGCAAGAGCATAGTGTTAATTCATCGGAAAGGGGGATGTGGCTAAACTCACCAGCAAAACCAGAAGTTCCTTTAAAGATGTCGTCATTAATAAGAATACCCAAACCTACCCCCCAATTAAGATTAATGACAAGGGAGTGCGAGGAATCTTGTGCATTCCCGAATTTTTTTTCAGCCCAGGCGACACAACGTGAATCGTTGTCAATTACTGCAGGCACGTTAAACTTTTGTTCGATGAGTTCCTTTATATTATATAAAGCGGAATCACTGTTGTAGGATTCATTTAGCCCTGTTTCTGAATTGACAAAACCTGGCATGCTAATCCCTATGCCGATAACCTGTTTTAAATCAATATTATTTAAAGAAAAAAAGCGATCTACAGTTTTTAATAGTACGTTTGCTGCATCAGAATCTCTAAGATCGACTGGAAGATTTTCTAACGATGAGATAATATCCCCTTTAAGGTTTGATAAGGTAATTGCTGTATAGAATTGATCGATAGATAGGCTGACGATTGTATAGCTTAAATCTTCATTAATCATATACTGCATAGCCTTTCTTCCACCTGTCGATGCAGCATAACCTTTCTCAACTACGATATTCTTTGAAAGAAGTTCGTTGATTTGTTTGGTGACAGAAGGTATACTTCGTGAAAGTGAGTTCGCAATATCTGCAATCGGTTGCATAGGCCGATAATACAAATTCCTTAAAATCTCTACGACCATTTCTATTTAAGCTTCATTAATGAGTAATTATTTGGTTTTTAATGTTTTTCAATAATGATATTATACTTTTTAATATCATTGGTAGTTGGTTTTTAGCTCAATTGCTCTACTTAATTTAGGTGTGCTGCAGTTGAGTTTTTCTGTGTTTGTTTTTAGTTTATAAATAAAGATATAGATACTTTCTTTTAAGTTCCAAAATCTTTTTAAAAAATTTAAAAAGAATTTGATAGATTCTTTATTTTTAAGGGAATGGAGTGCTTCTTTTGAATTAATAATAAGTGTTATTGTAACAAATATACTGATCAATATTGTTGTAAACTAGAAAAGCCGGCTCAAGGCCGGCTTTTCTGGTGTTATAAAGAAATTATTTTTGTTTGGCCCACCATAGGGGTGTAAATACACCATCTGATCCACCTAATAAGGATACCGCTTTATCATAATTTGCCTGATCAGCATTTCTAAATGATGAAGGATAGCTCGCTCTTTGCGGAAAGAAATCTACTTGGTTTTTTGTGTAATTTGCACTTGTCAATTGTGGCATTGTTGCGATGGCCGTTTCGACAGCAGGATTTTCAAAGAAAGGAAGACCCAAACGGCGTTGGTCGTTCCATGCCTCAAGGCATAAGTATGGAAATGAGGCAATATATTTTTGAGTAATAATTTTTGTCAACTTATCATTCTTGATTGACCCATTTTTATAGATCGTATTTTCAGGATACTTGATTGTGGCAGTTCCTGTAGCATTCGTATAACCGTCTTTGTATTTGACAGTGAATGTCGCAGCAGGCTCCGCTGTATGATCATATTTTACTGAAGTTCCCACGCGGTTGTAGTTTTCTGATGCCAAGTATTGACCGAGGTAAGACGATACTTCCCAGTAGTTAAAGTTTTCTGAAATACCTTTTTCATAGGCGACTTTGTCAGATATAGGGGTGTTCCAGCCCCTCAAAGCTGCTTCAGCAATCAAAAAATAACTTTCCCATGAAGCGAAGAACAAACGTTTCTGCGTGCTTGTTCTGAACTTTTTGATCATGCCTGGAATACGACCATTTTGTGCTCTAAGCACGATGTTTGACGATTTAGCCCCCCATGTACCTGAAGTAAACGCATTCCATGTGTATGAAGTTTTGAAATTTAGGGTTGTGCCATCTGGTTTTTTGATTTGAGCATCCTGATTGCTAGCATCGGTCCAATATTGTGGGTCGGATGTATGACCTGGAATAAAGAAAGCTTTATACGCTCTTGGATCCATTTTATTTGGAATCCCATCTAAGTAATAACCTTGGCTTGGGTCATTTGACATCGTGGAGAAGTTATCCAGGTAACGGATACCAAAATCGTCTTCGTTCTTGATTTTGCTTACAACTTCGGTTTCCGTAAATTGATCCGCAGTTTTGATACCACCCAATCCGATAAATATATTGTTTAATGTAGCAGATAGTAGTTGTGTATTCCAAGAACGGCTCATTACACCTGTCAGTGGATCCCAACCGTCTTTTTCCTGTACGCCGAAATTTTGTGCAGCTGTTTCAATGTATTTATTCGTTTTAACAGCATCTTCAAATTCAGTCTTTGCTTTCGTTGCATCAACCTCTGATAAGCGCATTGCTAAACGCATACGCATTGAATTCGCATAGCGGATCCAATTGTCCCATTTGAAACCGTAAGCGGCATCATAGTTTTCAATACCCGAATTGCTGACAGCTGGATCGATTTTCGATTGAGCATCTTTTAATTCAGTCAATAGATAATAATAAACGTCTTTTACAGAATCAAACTGTGGATTGACTCCTTGAAACCCCTTAGTCGGTATTGGTCCAAAATTGTCACTTAATTCACTTAATAAGTATGCCCTCCAAATTCTGGCCACTTGGATCATGTTTTGATTGTAAACTGCAGCAGTACCATTTTGTGTTTTCTTATCTGCAATTTCGATGGTTGCATTGGCATTATTCAGCCAACCGGAAATACTCGACCAATAGAGTGAATTAAAGTCATCACTTTGTTGTCCTATATTGATGAAATTAAAGTATTGCTGGTGTGCAGCGGTTTTCCAGGAATAAATAAATAAACGTTCAGCTAATCCAGGATCTTGTTGCGCTCCGATAATGGAGTTGTTCAAAAAATATTCTGGTTTGACTTGCTGATCATTTGCAGCAGTTTGATCTATATTAATATCCTCAAGCTTTGTACAAGAGGTAGCTGCGCTTCCTAATAATATTGCTAGCGCTATTTTTGATAGTGTATTTTTCATGATAATTCAGATTAGAAGCCAATAGATAGGTTTAAGAAATAAGAACGTGAGGTTGGAAATGATAAATTTTCAAATCCAACAGCGTTTGAACTCATCGCATAAGTGGATTCTGGATCTACCCCATTTGCGTAACTTTTTAGCATGGCTAAGTTATTGACTGATACACCTACTTTTGCATTTTTAACGATAGATGATTTCAATAGGTTTTTAGGGATAGAGTAATTTAATTGCAAATTTCTAATCCTAACATTGGTTGCATTATATAAATTTTGTTCAGTAATACCTAAGTTGCCACTAGCTCCAGATACAGTTGTCCAGTAATCTTGCGGCGTAACTGCGACAGTACTTTTTTCGTATGCACCATTTTTTAGGATAACTCCATCAACAACAAATTTATCCCGACTTCCGTTAACAACTGTTTCGGCAGAAGAACCGCTAGCTTGTAGTGCACGCTGTGTTCCTGAGAAGAATTTTCCGCCAAATCTGCCATCGATTTGAAAACTTAGTCCGAAGTTTTTATAAGTGAAAGAGTTGGTGATACCAGCGAGGGCACGTGCAGTCTGATCACCCAGAAGCTCTGCTTCGTTAGATTTCGCTTGTGGTAAACCTGTACCGCTTAGGATAAGTTGTCCGTTATAAGGGCTGTTTGCATCTTCAACACGTAGGAACTTTGTTCCGAAAATAGCGCCATATCTTTGGTTTTCAGCTGCATATATTGCGAAATTGTCATAGCCGCCCAATGTCATACGTTTGGATTCAGGGTGTAATTCAAGGATTTTATTGAAATTGCGAGAAACATTGGCATTCAGATTCCATCTAAAGTTCTCTTTTCTGATTACATCGGCGTTTAATGTGATTTCAAATCCCTCGTTAAGAATATTACCTGCATTGGCTTTGAAAGCTCTATATCCAGATAGGTTGTTCATTGGGATGTCAATCAATTGATTTGTTGAGTTGTTTTTATAATATGTTAAATCCAAGCCAATTCGGTTGTTGAAAAATTTAGTCTCTAAACCTACTTCAATTGATTTTTGCAGTTCATTAACCACGTTCTCATCATACAGAACATCTCGTTTGGATGCAGTTGTATTATTATTAGGGTCATTACCAATAATATAAGTATTATATAATTGGTACGCGTCCATGTCGCGACCTGTTCTTGCATAAGATGCTCTCACCTTTGCAAAGTTGAACCAAGAAGGCATGCTTCCAGATTTATTGATCAGGTCGGAGATGACAAATGATGTGCTTACAGAAGGGTAAAAATAACTGTTAT
Source organism: Sphingobacterium sp. UBA7253 (assembly GCF_002472745.1). Lineage (NCBI taxonomy): Bacteria > Pseudomonadati > Bacteroidota > Sphingobacteriia > Sphingobacteriales > Sphingobacteriaceae > Sphingobacterium > Sphingobacterium sp. UBA7253. Next base: position 5,996 of record NZ_DKSP01000159.1, read on the forward strand.
GATTTGGGTGTAAAGTGGATGTCCAGTCATTTCTTCCAGTGAAACTAACATACCAAATATTATCATAATTGATGTCAATGTTACCATAAATGGAATTAATCTGTTTTCTATTTATACTTTCAGTAATACCGGGATTGCCAATATTGTTGCCAATAGTAAATAAATTAGGTACCCTTAAATTGCCCGCACTTGCACTTAAAGAAGTACGGCTACGGTCCATGATCTGTCCATAGATTGCGGCACTACCACCCCATTTACCGAATAGATTGTCTTTTCTTGCCTGTAAACTTGCGATATAATTGTTCTCATAAAACTTGTCTGTACCTGTGCCATACGAATTGTTTATATGAGATCCTGTATATGTTTTATCTTCGTATTTCGTCGAATAGTTATCAGAACCCACACGTACATCTGCACTTAACCAGTCATTAAAATCGTACTTTACAGTAGCGTTCATCAAATAACGATCACGGGTATCACGACTTAACTTGTTGTTAGCAGCCCAATAAGGGTTAATTCCTGAATCTTCCAAATACCAACTTTGTTTCACACCCAATTCATCCATTCCAGGTTTAAATTGCGTAATGTCCAAACTTCTTGGGAAAGTTAACAACTGTGAATAATAATTACCTCCATTCACACCGCCAACTGCACGATTATAGGCCATATTACGCATGTATTGTACCTTTACGTCAGTAGTCCACTGATTACGCTGACCAAATTTGGCGTTTACTCTATTAATTAAATTCAGGCGGTTTAATTTTTGGCCGGGAGATTTGCTGTTATCATGCAAATAAGTCGCTGACGAATATACATTGACTTTTTCGGAAACTGCCTGTTGAAAATTGATGTTCTGGGTGGTATTGAATCCTGTTTTGAAGAAATTACCGATATTATCGTAGGCTTTTAAATTTGTTTTCGTACCATTCCATAACTCAACTTCCTGCCCTGTTATCTTTTCACCCCAAGATCCTGTAGCTAATTTACCGTATACTCCACCATCGCCTTGAGAGAAGTCACTCTGTAGCTTTGGCGTCATAAAGATGTTTTCAATACCGGTAATGGTCGAATAAGAAATTCCAACACCGTCTTTTGCTTTACCACTTTTGGTTGTAATCAAAATAACACCGTTTGAAGCGCGTGATCCATAAAGCGCAGAAGCAGCACCACCTTTTAAGACAGACATGCTCTCGATATCTTCCGGATTTAAGTCTCCTAATCCACTTCCCATATCGGCTGATGGATTCCAGAAATCATTGTTTTTGGCTCCCGCAAAATTATCCATAGGTACACCATCAACAACGATTAATGGTTGGTTGTCTCCAGTAATGGAATTGAATCCGCGAAGAATAATTTTCGAAGATGATGAAGGTCCGTTTGAACCTTTAACAACCTGAAGACTGGAAACCTTGCCCGCTAGTGCATTGGCTATGTTGTTTTCTCTGGCATCCGTCAATGCAGTACCTTGTATATCTTGAAATGAATAACCAAGACTTCTTTTTTCACGTTTAACTCCCATTGCTGTAACGACCACTTCTCCCAAAGTCGATTCATCGCTTGTTAAGGATACATTAATCGTTTTAGTTGTTCCCACCACAATTTCCTGAGGTTTATAGCCTATTAGTGAAATACGTAATGTTTCGCCTTGTGCAGCTTGTATATTAAATGCCCCACTTGCAGTCGACTGGGTAGCTCTATTTGTTCCCTTTACGGAAATAGTAGCACCTGCAATTGGCCCCTTGGCATCTGAAACTGTTCCAGAAATGCCTTGCTGTGCAAATAGCGATGTTGCACTGAAGAGTGTGCACAAAGCTAATCCAGCTGTTTTTTTGTAGAATAGACTCATCTTTAAGTGTTTAATTTATAAATAATTATTTAGTTAGGATTCTGTTGATATGGTTTTCCACGACGATAGCTGCAGTACCCTTTATTTGAGCATGTTTGTTCAATTCTGACATTTGAATCTGTGTTGTTTTTGCAATTTCAGGGATGCAAAATTCATTAATGGCAATTTGTATTTGAGGATTCAGAATTCTCCCGAGTTCTGCACCTCTTCCGCTGACAATGATTTGTTTTGGATTAAGAATATGGATGAGCGTTGATATGCCTTTGCCGAGCATGTAACCTATTTTTCCGATATTGTTAATCGCAATTTGGTCTCCAACATGAGTCGCTTCGATCAGTGCATCGATTTTGTTTAGATTACTCTTTACAAACGTACTATAAATCGAATACTCATTGTTTTGAATATCGTTCTCCGTACTTCGAATGGCGGCATCCAATGATGCTTCAACTTCAAGGCATCCCCGTTTACCACAGGAGCATAAGGTGTTGTTGTCGGAAAGAGGGATATGGCTAAATTCTCCAGCAAAACCTGATTCGCCCTTAAAAACAGTTCCATTAATGATAATTCCTAATCCAACTCCCCAGTTTAGATTAATAATAAGTGAGTGCTCGATGTATTTCGCAGCCCCAAATTCTTTCTCTGCAATGGCTATGCAGCGAGAATCATTCTCTATGATTGTTGTCAGTTTATATTTTTTTTCAATCCTGCTTTTTATTTCATACAAAGGATGCGTATTGATATAGGATTCATTGACGCCCAATTCTGAATTAACAAAACCAGGCATACTAATTCCAATACCTATAATCCGATCTAATGAAATCGTTGAAGATGCTAAAATTCGGTCAATTTCGGATAAAAGGAGCTCTGAAGACTCTTCGGAATTTAAGTCTAACGGTATATCCCTATGCTCTAATATTGTCTTTTGAGTTAAATCGGTAATTGTGCATGTCGAAAAATGCTGATCACAAGAGATCGTCAATATATGGAAATCCAGGGACGGGTTGAGTGCAAATTGAATAGGTCGTCTTCCGCCAGTAGATTCTGCAAACCCACATTCAACAATGATCTTTTCTTCCAAAAGACGATTGATCACCTTGGTAATGGATGGCGTACTTTTCGAAAGCTTTTTTACCAACTCTGCTATGGACAGCGTTGAATCAAAATATAGGTTCTTCAGTATATCTTTTTCCATTGGTATTTGGTACAATTCATAAAGTTGGTTAAACTTTTGTTAAAGATATATTAAAAAGAAAGTAAGTTCCAAATACTTTTTAAACAATTTTAAAAAGTATCCCTTTTTTGACTAATAAGCCCATGCAAACGTTTGTTATTGTAACAAGGTTGTCGCTAAGTTTTCCTGTTTATGCCATTAAATTGTGGATTACGCATAAAAATGAAGGGCAAATACGTTATATTTACCTTTTAATTATACAATCTGATTATGAAACAACGCTATTACTCCTTGGATGTATTTCGTGGAGCTACTGTGGCACTGATGATTATGGTTAATAATCCGGGGACATGGGCTCATATGTTTGCACCGCTAAAACATGCAGAATGGCATGGATGTTCACCTACAGACCTCGTTTTTCCTTTTTTTCTTTTCGCAGTAGGTAATGCCATGTCTTTTGTTATACCTCGTTTACAGGAGGCAGGACCTGCAGTATTTTGGCAAAAAGTAATTAAACGGACGATCTTGATTTTTGCGATTGGACTTTTCATCAATTGGTGGCCTTTTGTGAAATGGGATGGTGCGGAGCTGGTTTTTAAACAATGGGTGGACGGAACGGATCCGAGCCGGGGAATTCGGATTTTCGGTGTGCTCCAACGCATCGCAGTCGCTTATTGTTTTGCTTCGATTTTAGCTTATTATTTTAAAGAAAAAACGATTATCTGGATCTCGGCAATCATACTGTTGTTATATTGGGCAATCTGTGCAATAGCCGGAGGAGCAGATCCCTATAGCTTGGAGGGCTGGTTCGGTACAAAGTATGATATAGCAATCCTAGGTTTGCCGCATGTTTACAAAGGGGAGGGGGTGCCATTTGATCCTGAAGGGCTGATGAGTACCTTGCCGACAATTGTTCAAGTTGTCTTTGGCTATTTAGTTGGTGTATTTATTAAAAAGCAAGGTCAGGTGGATTGGCTGTGGACGAAAGTGCCGGCCTCTAGTGAGCCTCATTTTAAATTGCTGGCGGGAATGTTTGTGACCGGATTTATTTTGGTCGTATTGGCTTGGATATGGGCCTTGGGTTTTCCGATCAATAAAAAAATATGGACGAGTTCCTATGTGCTCTATACAACAGGTTTGGCAACCATGACACTAGGTGGTATGATCTGGTTTATTGAAGTGCAGGGGGTGAAAAATAAATTGACACAGTTTTTTGATGTTTTTGGTAAAAATCCGTTATTCATCTTTGTATTGAGCGGTATTCTACCACGCTTTTTGGGATTGTTCCGTATTCCTGATGGCGTAAAAGAGGATGGTACACAAAAATACCTCGACGCTTTTGCCTGGTTTTATAAATATGTTTGTGCGAAAGTGCCTGGGATACCAGAAGTTGGTTCTTTTGTTTATTCGCTATGTTTCTTAACGTTGATGTGGGTAATCTGCTATTGGTTGGACAAGAAGAAAATCTACATAAAGGTTTAGTAGTAGCTGAACCTTTGCTTATTAAATTATTTTGGAAACCGAAGATTTTTGCTATCTTTGCAGCCAATTAATAAAATTTTTAACGCTTTAATATTATTCAGGAAATGTATTTAAGTAAAGAGTACAAAGCTGATATCTTCGCAGAATTTGCTGGATCAGCTACAAACACAGGATCTACTGAAGGTCAAGTTGCTTTATTCACTAAGAGAATTGCTCACTTAACTGAGCACTTGAAAAAAAACAGAAAAGATTTCGGTACACAACGTGCCCTACAAATGTTAGTAGGTAAACGTCGTTCATTATTAGCTTATCTTTACAAAAAAGATATCAACCGTTACCGTGCGATCATTAAAGGTCTAGGTTTACGTGATATTATCAAATAAGCTTTAATACAAAGGTGTTAAGAAAGCCATCCAATTTTTGGATGGCTTTTTTTGTTTATAAAAATAACACGTTTGATTTGGAGACAAATTCGTTTACTTTTTAATACTATCCGAAAATTATCTACGGGACTTTTTTCGTCAAATATGGATAGATAGGGAGGTGTCAATTCAATTGATCTTAATAAATAAATGTATTTTTCACACTTTAATTTTGAAAGTTTTTTTATCTTTAAAAAGATAATTATTTTTCAAGTTGTCGAACAAAGAGAATCATTGAAAATACTTGTTTCTTTTTGTTTAAAAGCCAAAATTAACCATGAAAAGAAACACTTTGAATATGAAAAGAGGTATGTTAAAAAATTTTTTCACTTTTACCGTAGCTATATTATGTTTTTTTAATAGAGGATGGTCGCAAAATATTATTGTGCCGCCTTCTCCAACATCGGAAAAATTCATTCAGTACCATAGTCTGCCTGCTTCTAACAGTTATGGTAATGTAGATATTTCTATTCCCTTCACCGATTTAAAGAATGGCGATATTAAACTAAGTGTAGGACTAAATTATAAAACTGACGGAATAAAATACGATGAATCGATCGGTGAGATTGGTCTGGGATGGATTCTTTCCAGTAATTATAGGGTTAGCCGCGAAATAAATGGGTTTCCTGATGAGTCTACTACATTTTTCTCGTCATTTCAAGATTCTTTAAATGTTCTATATACCAATAACCTTTTGCGAGATAGATTTTTGGCAAATTTTGTCAATAGCAATCAGGTTTACCCATCAAAATTTGGTAGAAAGAACTGGGATGCTGATTACGATATCTTTTCTTATATTACTCCTGAGGGTAGCGGACAATTTATCCTTGACCCAGTTAGCCGTCAGCCCATTGTAATGAGCGGTAGCCGCTTATATAAGATAGAGATTGATATAGTTGCGAATGATATTAAAGGCTTTAAAGTGATAAGTGATACTGGTATCAAATATTTTTTTGGAACAGACAATTCTACAGGAGACAGATATATCGAAGAAGTAAATGGGACTGAGATGTTTGGTATGTCGAAATCCTCGTGGATGATCTATCGAATTGAAGATTTAAATAATAATTTTATTAGATTCAGTTATGATAAATATAATGTTTATCCGAAAAATATTAGGAGCAACTATGTTTCATACAGATCCATGAGTTATAATCAATCTTCCTCAATATCGGCAGGCTTTAGT
>NZ_DKSP01000026.1:0-10612 GCF_002472745.1 Sphingobacterium sp. UBA7253
TGTCTTATACTGAAATAGGTTTACATTTACCGAACAGATTACTATATAGATTTTACATCCTATTTTTTCTACTGGATTTGGTTGTCATTGTCCGTTTTCTGACTGTTATCGGTTGTCCTTTCCCTAACCACAGTTTCCCTAGTTTTGCTGCGGAACTTTTTTGACTCAGCGTTACGTCTTTGAAACATTTTGGGAACTTTTTGGTTCTGCAATTGCTGATGTGCCTGCTGGGGAGACATCATATTGCAGGACATATGTGGCCTAAAATGATTGTATATATTGACTGCCTTGACCAGCTGTGCAAGTGCCGTTTTGTAGTCTGGAAAGGTCTCAGCCATGCGATATTCGCTTTTTAGGATGCCATTTAGCCTTTCTGCCACGGCATTGTCGTACGGGCTTCCGGATTGTGTCATGCTTATTGTAATCCTATTTTCCTGCAATATAGTGACATAATTTGTACTGCAATACTGGATGCCGCGATCGGAGTGGTGGGTCAGATCGCTCTGTGGATACATTCTATGTGATATTGCCATCCTGAGCGCTGATATACAGGCCTGTGCTGTTGGCCTGTGCGTAAGTTTGTAGCCCACGATCTTTCGGGAATAGGCATCTGTGACCAGGCACAGGTAGATCCATTTGTCCCGGATGCGGATGTAGGTGATGTCACTTACCCATATCTGCTCGGGACGCAGGGCCTGCCTGCGCTGCACAAGGTCGGGCCACTTTTTGAAACGGTGGTCGGACTGGGTGGTGATGGCATACCTGCGTTTGCATTTGACCAAAAGGTCATTTTCGCGCAACAGTCTGAAGAAAGCGTCCCTTCCCAGTCCAACCATCGCACTACCCATTTCTTTGACCAATATGCTGCGGAGTTTAAGGGTACCCATGCGATGGGAGTCCTTCCGAATTTCACGTACCCGCGCCAGCACAAGCCCGCTGCGAACGGAGTATTCCTGTTCTCTGCCCATATATTTATAGTAGGATTGCCTTGTTCTGCCAAATAGTCCACAAAGTCTGGAGACCGAAACATTCTGGTAACACGACTTCATTTCTTGGACGATTTGGCCCCAGACTTTTTTACAAAATCAGCCCCATGGAGCTCCTCCGCTTTTTTGATCAACATCTCCAGGGCAGTAATTTTGAGGTTCGCCTGGAAGAGTTCATCCCTGAGATCCTGCTCATTTTTCACCCCAGTGTCTTCTGGCTCAACAGTCTGGGAAACTTCCAGCTCCAGATTGTTTTCCCACTGCTGGTACCATTTCATAAAATACCGCGGAGTGGCTTCCCCCGGAAGATTGTACTTCTGGGCAAGTTGCGAATAACTCAGCTTGCCGGCAAGGTATTCTCTGGAAACGAGGATCTTGAAGCTATCACTGTAAACTTGCTGTCCCCCTGATTTACGTTTTGTCATACGCTTTTTCATAATATTAAATTTAAGATTTTAATATTCGGTTTTTGTAAACCTTTTTCAGGAATGGACACCCATTTGTCGACGAGACCTTTGGGGGATTTTTTTATAGCTTTTTTTGATTAGCGTTTCTTGAACATGCCGCGCTCGGGACGGGGATTGACCAGCCCTTGGCTAATGCTTCTGCGGCTTTTGCTGCTCACAGTATTCAATGCAGCCTTAGTTGTGATACCGGGCAAAGCATCATTCAATGCCGTAGCCAGCATCGTCTCCTTTTTATCACCAAAGTCGACAAAAACATAATCATCAACATTACTTTTATCGGGACTAAGTCCGTCCCAATACTCAGATACACCTTTTGAATTGCGGAGCATAAAGGATACTGGCCAAAAGGAGACTTTATTACGAATCACTTCTTCAAAAAATCCTACAGGCTTACCGTAGGTTCGGCTACCCGAAGCGATCACCTCGACGGTCAGATGTGGTTTGAGCACATTGATCAACATCTCTGCCGCTGAGGCAGTACCTTCGCTCACAAGAAAGTAAACTTTAGTCAGATTGAGACTACTGCTCCCACTGAAATAGGTATTTGCAAATTCCTTGCTGAGCTGTGCATCATTTTTGATGTAATCGTTTACATCATAGGTCAACATCAATCGCTTATCCGCACCGATGGTTCCAGCGATTTTATCGGCAACATACACGGAGGATTCGACGTAACCTCCTCCATTGTAACGCAGATCAACAATCAGGCTCTTGATACCGGCAGTTTGAAACTTCGTAAAGGCATCGTCCATATTCTTTTTGTTGGTCGCACTGCTGCCAATCTCTTCAAACGAAGACAGGGCCAAATAACCAACACTACTGCCATTGTAGGTGTAGACCTCATCTTTATAAATTGGATTGATCGTATAACCATTGGCGTAAGTAAGATCTTCGCTCATCGTTGTCCCGTCCTGATGTTTAACCTGCAGTTTAAGTGTACCCGCGTCCAAGGCTGCATTCAGTTTGTTCATCATCTTGTCCCGAGCACTGGCATCATCAATGCTGCAGCCAGTAGCTGTACAGGTAACAGCAATGGAATAGTCGGAATCGCCGTTGACAGCTGTAATAAAATCAGACCGTCTGAAACCCGCTTTTTGGGCAGGCGATCCGCCCTCGACAAAATAGATGATAGGCTGTGCTGTCTTCCCATCTTCAGTTCCCAATTGCACATAGATGCCATACCCGTCGTTCGTATCCATTTTAAGCCTGCCAGAAGCTGTTGTTCCGGTATTATAACCATCTAGCCCCAACATATAGGAAAACCGGTCCAATACACCACCTGAATAAGAAGCATGTGCTGGGGTCATTTTCTTCAATGCGTCGAGCACCAAATCTGCTGAGCCATATTTATCGGTGAATTGAGAAGGATCACTGGTATAATCAGGAATGGATTTGTCCCAAAGTGAATATAACTTATAATACTTATAGATATCATCTTTGATCAGCTGCGCTTCGGTACGCTCCACTGGTTCGGGTTCAGGCTCAGGCTCAGGTTCAGGGCTATCCTTTTTACAAGAGAAAACTAAAAGTCCAGTCAGTGCTAGGATAGCCAAACGTCCTGTTTGTTTTAATGGCGCTACGTTCATAGTTGAAACATTTGTAAAACAAACATAATTAATTTACTCCGATCCACAATAAAAAAAACACGCTGACCATGGGGAGTGCCAACGTGTTTACTACCTATTGAAAAACGTTAGGAGAACAAGCAAAGGCATAAGATAGTTTTAACAAAATCAAAAAATACCCGCCAAGCCCGTTTTTTATAACATATTGATTTAATACTTATATTTCTCTTTCCATTTGTCCCGTAAACTCTGTCTCAATTTTTCCTCCTGTGAATTTTGCCCAGGCTCATACAATTTGACACCACTAATTTCTTTGGGCAGAAATTCCTGAACGACAAAGTTTCCCGGATAGGCATGTGCATATTTGTATTCGGCCCCATAATTTAAGTCCTTCATCAATTTGGTCGGCGCATTGCGGATATGCAGCGGTACAGACAGATCACCAGTTTGTTTCACCAAGGCCTGCGCTTTATTGATTGCTTCATAGGAAGCGTTGCTTTTAACTGAAGTCGCCAAATAGATAACCGTTTGCGAAAGAATGATACGTGATTCGGGCCACCCAATGACATTGACAGCCTGAAAGCAATTGTTTGCCAACAACAAGGCATTCGGATTGGCATTGCCAATATCTTCAGAAGCTAAAATCAACAACCTTCGTGCAATAAAGGATGGATCCTCCCCGCCTTCGATCATCCGTGCAAGCCAATAGACCGCGGCATTCGGGTCAGACCCACGGATGGATTTGATAAAGGCGGATATAATATCGTAATGCTGCTCACCCGCTTTATCATAAATGGCCATATTTTGCTGTACCTGCTTCAATACAAAAGCATTAGTAATTGGCTCTTTGTGCAATACTGCAGCATTCACAACCAATTCGAGAACATTCAACAATTTACGTGCATCGCCACCGGACAACCGCAACAAGGCCTCATATTCTTCTACAACAATCGCTTGTTTCTGTAAATATTCATCTTCATGTAATGCTTTTTGAATTAATCCAATCAGATCTTCTTCCGAAAGATGTTCCAATACATACACTTGGCAACGCGAGAGCAATGCGGAGATGACCTCGAACGATGGGTTTTCTGTTGTTGCACCAATCAGTGTCACAAGCCCGCGTTCAACAGCCCCTAAAAGTGAATCTTGCTGCGACTTGGAAAAACGGTGAATCTCATCAATAAATAAAATGGGTTGATCTTGGTTGAAGTTCATCAGCCGTTCGGCTTTTTCGATTACTTCACGAATATCTTTCACCCCGGCCTGAATTGCACTTAATGAAAAGAACGGCCGGTCGAGTTCTCTTGCGATCAGCAAGGCCAAACTTGTTTTTCCGACCCCGGGAGGTCCCCACAAAATCATGGATGGAATATTTTTTTGCTGGATCGCATGATAGAGTACAGCATCTGGGCCCACAATATGTTGTTGTCCCACATAATCACTCAATTGCCGCGGTCTAAGTCGTTCTGCTAATGGAATTCGTGTCGCCATAACACAAAGTTAAAAATTAAACGGCACAGCAACTAAATATTTTAGCTTTATTCATCCAAACTCTCCTATTATGACTTCTGCAAAGCGATAAGCATCAAGCTTTCACACGCATAGTTTTGAGGGTCATCATTCGCCGTTCGATATTACTTTAACATTTTTTCACACAATTTTTCGTCATATTTGCGCTATGATATATGTAAATTGCTTTTGGCAGCGCATAACCGACCGTACAGGTTTATCGAATGAAGGAGTAGATGGCTCAAATATGTCCTTTAGCTAAATTTATGTAGACGTTAATAATAACGTAATATTTTATGAGAATGACAAAATACTGGATTTCTATAGTTACCGCTTTGACTGCATTCATGAATATACCATGTCAGGTAATCGCACAGGATGCCGCCAAAGATTATACTGGCGCAATAAAACAATACGATGCTTCCTTTAAAGGTATCGGTCCAGAGGTCTATTTTTTACCACCTCCAAAAACGGCCAATGAAATACTAGCAGAGAATTATGCAGACAAGAAGTCTTTCAGCAAAGAAATTGCCAGGCAGCTCCTGCTCCAGCGACTGTTATTGCAACTGCGGAGCACCAATAACGTGGGCCATTTTCAATATTTGATGAACCCCATGCCCACTGCGGCAAATAGCTGGGATAGTGCTATAGAGAGGCAAACAAAAGCTGAAAACTGGATTGCTGGCTATGCGCTTGCCAATGAAGCAGCCTTATTTTCAATTAAAAATAACGATAGCAGCAACGCCTCAAAATTTCTATATCAGGCGCTTTCCTTGGCAAATCGTACCGATAACAGGGATGATATTGCCACAATAAATATGAACATCAGCAATTTCCAGCTGTATAGTGGAGACTTTGTACGTGCAGAAGAAAGTGCACAAAATTATCATAACTATGCGATGAAGAGCAAAAGCTATGCAGACCAAGCCAACGCCTGGCTTTTAATTGCTATGGCACGAGCTGGTCAGGGAAATTATAAAACCGCCGAGAATAATATTATCCGCAGTGCGATCCCTTTGCTCAATAAGGCCAAAGCCTATGAGGGGAAGATTTTTGCATGGGAAATGCTTGCCGAGATTTATTTTAAGCAAAATAAATTTACCGAGGCACAGTGGTTTCTGCTACAGGCCCGCGATTTGGCCAATGCCAAAAAACTAAGTAGCGAGCTCGCTGAGATTGAATACCTGTTGGCCTCATCCAAGCAAAAAGATGGTAATTATAAGGTAGCGATCAAAGAATTTGTGCAGGCTGCTGAACTGGCTTCTGATGAAAATAACAAACAGCTCTCACTTGCGATATTGGACAAACTCGGTGAGGTGTATCTTGTGCTAAAAGATTATCCATCTGCTGATCAGACCTACAAAGCCTATACGCAGTTAAAAAATGAATTGTACAATTGAAACATTTAAAACAATCTGCCTCTTCCATTGGTCTGTTGAAAGAGCAGTCTACAAAGAGATTTTAAGCTTTTTGTAAATATTAAAGGATAAATCAAATAAATTTTTAGATTCTGCGGTAATGTGCTATGAATTTCACTAAATTTAGCACGCTCATCAATAGGAGCTGAATATTTTTTAAAAAGAATGATTATTAAAACCGTCGAAAATATGTTTAGGAAACTCATATTTGCACTTTTTGTTGTATCCATTGTTTCTTGTGGTTCAAAACCACGGGTAGCACTTCCTGATGATGGAGGGCTTAAACCGAGCACGCAACATCAGATTATTGCTAAAGAAGTCTCTGGATTATTGGAAAATGCGAGCTACAAAAAGGTCAAAATGAATGATTCGATATCGGGCATCATATACGATAATCTGATCAAAAGTTTGGATCAAGGAAAAAATTATTTGCTTCAAGCGGATATTGATGAATTTCAAGCGTACAGAAACAATCTTGCGCAGGATATCAAAAATGGAGATCTTTCTGCTGCATTCCATATTTTTAATGTCTATTCAAAGAGATACCTGGACAGAATGCAATATGCACTTTCAGAAATCGACAAGAAACAGGATTATACGAAGGATGAGTATTACCAACCTAACCGTGAAAAATTAGGCTGGTTCAAAACGGCAGATGAAGCCAACGACCAATGGCGTAAACGCGTTAAATACGATCTGCTCAACTTAGAAACCGCGAGTGGTAAATCGACCGACAGCGCGAGGACCAAACAGGTGGAAACACTAAAGAAACGCTATGTTAATTTGATCTCGCAGGCAAAAAAAACCAATGCCAACGATGCTTTTCAAGTGGTCATGCAAGCATTGACCGATGCTGTTGACCCACATACGTCTTATTTTAACCCATCATTTGCACAGGCATTCAATGAGGGAATGGCCAATACGTTTGAAGGGATCGGTGCAAGACTTGTCGTCGACAACGAGGCCGTAAGCATCTTCGAAATTATCCCTGGTGGACCAATATTCAAAGACAAGAGCATTCACGTCAATGATAAGATTATTGCTGTAGCCCAAGGTAAAGATGGTGAATTCGAAGACATTATTGGTTGGAGACTTGATGCAGCCGTAGCAAAAATCAAAGGTCCAAAAGGAACCATTGTTCGCCTGAAAATTATACCTGCTGGTCAGCCAATGAACTCTCATCCACGGATTGTATCCCTTGTACGTGAGAAAATCGTCGTTGAAGAAGAGTCTGCGAAAAAAGAGATTATGAACGTCAAAGGTGCCGATGGAAAAACGTACAAAGTGGGTATCATCAATATTCCGAAGTTCTACATGGATTTTGAAGCTTACAGAAGACGCGATCCAAACTATAAGAGCACAACGAGAGACGTTAGGTTAATCTTAGACACCTTGAAACAGGAAAAAGTAGATGCTGTGGTTATCGATTTGCGATTCAATGGTGGCGGTTCCTTACCGGAAGCAATTGATTTAACAGGTTTATTTATCGATAAAGGTCCAGTTGTACAAGTAAGAGACACAAAAAATAACATCGATGTCGAAGAAGATAAAAACGCGGGTGTGTCCTGGGATGGTCCATTGGGCATCATGATCAACCGCTTCTCGGCTTCGGCTTCTGAAATCTTTGCCGGTGCTATTCAAGATTATGGAAGAGGTATTATCTTGGGATCTCAAAGTTATGGTAAAGGAACAGTGCAATCGGCAATCGACATGTCACGCGTTATTAGCCCAACCAGCCGCTTATTGCTAAAGGCCTCAGGTGAAAAAGATCCGGACACCCCAGAAGGTGCTCCTCAATATGGCCAGATCAATATCACACTAGGTAAATTCTATCGTGTAAACGGTAGTAGTACACAACATAAAGGGGTTACACCAGATATCGTATTCCCTTCTCAGTTCTCCGCAGAGAAATTTGGCGAGAGCTCAGAAAAATCAGCGCTCCCTTGGGATCAGATCCAATCGAGCAATTTCAAAAAAGTAGCTGATCTAAGTGCTGTTGACAAAAAATTAGAAGCAATGCATGAGGCACGCATTAAAAACTCATTGGAATATAAGTATCTGAAAGAGGATATTGAAGAAGCTCAAAAAGATGAGGATGTTAAAATTCCATTGGAACTCAACAAATTCAAGAAAGAGAAAGATGACAACCTCAAGAAAAATAGGGACCGCATCAACGCTTTATTGAAATTGCAGGGTAAACCAGCTTGGGAGGAAGGTAAGTCCCAACCTAAAATCGATCTTGACTTTGTGAAAGATGAAAGTGCCAAAGTGATGACCGATTATATCATCAACTTTGGAACAAAAAAACCGTTGTAATTTCAACGTTTCAAAAGCTAGAAAATGAAAGGCAACCGTAACTGCGGTTGCCTTTTTCTATGACCCTCATCACAATAGGGAGAGTTTAACATTAAATTCACGTTTTCTTTGTAACTTATCGCTACATTCATTGTTTTAGTAATATACCGGTACTGCTTAAAGTCCGAATGATTCCCATAGCTCATACGCTAAAGATTTTGCAGGACAGGATGCACCAACCAGGTTATAGAAGTTAAACGTATAAAAAAGAACATCATGAAACGTATCCTCCTGTTAACTGACTTTTCAGAAAATGCTCTTCTGGCAGCACAACAAGTAGCCCTATGTACAGAAGCCTGGAAAACGCAAAAGGTTATTATCTACCATACGTACAACAGTGTTACCATTGTCAATAACGAACCTATTGTCATTGTTAATGATGAGGTAAAAGAGGTTAAAGAGAAAGAACTGACAGCATGGTTTGACCAAATTAGATTATTGTTCCCCCCACAAGTGGAACTTACACATCAGATGGAAGATGTTGATCTGCCATTGGGAGTCAACGACATGTGTAAATCGCACGACATTGACCTTGTGGCATTGGGTATCACCGGACAAACAGGTTTTGCTAAGATCCTGGTCGGAAGTAATGCTATTACACTGATGGACATCTGCATTAAGCCCATGCTTATCGTTTCCCATAAGGTAAATCCTGCCGTCCCCAAAAATGTGTTGGCTACAACCGATCTGAAGGAGGTAGACAGAAAGCTGGATTTATTCAATTTAGATCAGGTGTTAGATACGTTCAATGCACAATTGTATGTGTTGAATGTTGCTAAAAAAGAAGGTTCAGCCGCAGACTTGGCACAGGAATTAAAGCACCTCCATGAACGCCTAGATAAATATCATCCGATTTATGACTACATCAGCCATGATGATATTGCACTAGGTATTGAAGAATATGCCAAAGAGAAACATATTGATCTCATACTTTCATTCCATAAAAAGCAAGGACTATTAGCTAGCCTATTCAAAACAAGCATTTCTAAAAAAATAGCCTGGAATGGCTCGGCCAACTTGTTGGTCATCCCAATGGACAGGTCATAGGTAGAAAAATAGTAAAGCCGCAATCTTATAAATTTGTAATTTGCGATTCGCGAATCACAAATTAATTTATTACTTTTGTTATAACAATATTATAACAAAAGTAATGACTTCGTAATTATGAGACGGAAACACAATGGGATGAGACCCCAAGATTTGGTGATTCTCCTTAAAGTAATAATATTAGGCGATACTTTTTGGCATGCAAAGGATCTTGCGCAAAGTTTATATATCAGCCCGTCGGAGATATCAGAATCTCTTGAAAGAAGCCATTATGCCGGATTGATAGGTCATGATAAGCGTCGTGTCAATAAACTAAATCTTATGGACTTTCTTATTCATGGAATGCGGTATGTATTTCCGGCTCAGCCCGGCATACTAACGAGAGGAATACCTACAGCCCATTCCCATCCATATATGCAGACACTGATCCATAGCAGCCAACCATATGTTTGGCCTTCGTCGGATGGCAAAGAAATGGGACAGGCTATTGAACCCTTCTATCCAAATCAAATCAAAGCCGCAATGTCGGATCAACATTTATATAAGTTACTGGCTTTACTTGATGTTATACGAGTTGGCAGGGTAAGAGAGATAAATTTTGCGGAAAATGATTTAAAGAAAGCAATAGAACATGTCGGAGCATACTAACATAGTCCGTATACGGGCGGTAGCAAATGCCCTTAAGGAACTGAGGGAACAGGTCGTATTTGTAGGAGGCGCAACCGTTTCATTATACGCTGACCGAGAGGTCCAAGAGATCCGCCCGACGGATGACATAGATGTAATTATAGAAATCCTTAACTATAAACAACGGCAGGAACTAGAAGATAAATTAAGAGAAATCGGCTTTACAAATGATGTAGAATCCGGCATTATATGCCGATTTAAAATTGAAGGTATTATCGTAGATGTCATGCCAACCAACGATCCTTCAATTGGCTTCAATAATATTTGGTATCCGGGAGGGTTCGAGCACGCCCAAAATCTAGCGATATCGGCAGGCGAAAATATCAGGATATTGTCCGCCCCATATTTTATTGCTACTAAGCTCGAAGCATTTAAGAGCCGTGGTGGTGGTGATGGAAGAATTAGCCATGATTTTGAAGATATCGTGTTTGTTTTGGAAAATAGGGGAACATTATGGGATGAATTGAAGAATTGCGATGATGAGGTAAGAAGGTATATCAAAGATGAATTTCAAGCGTTGATGAGAAATCCTTATATTCATGAATGGATCGATTCACACGTAGAAAGGGGAGGAATAG
>NZ_DKSP01000026.1:10746-26451 GCF_002472745.1 Sphingobacterium sp. UBA7253
GCCTGCGACAGATGCAATTATTGAACATATCCAAACGTGGATTTCAGGTCAATAAGAAATAGGTATTTAGGCAGCATAAAGATATTAGAAAACAGTCCCTGCCTTTTGAGGCAGGGATTTATCATATAGTTCTTCCTCCGAGATGTCTCTTACCGGGAATTCTCCTATTTCTTGTCAACCGAATGTTTACCCGGCCCAACAAGTATAAGTCCTAAAAACACAAAGCAAAGCTCAATCGCATGTGATGCACCAGCGATACCATCTCCTTTAGAAAGATGCATTAATCCAGCGATGACCATCGTAAATGCAAGCAATAATGCCGCTGGTCGGAAAAAGAGCCCTAGCAATAAAAATAGCCCCCCAACAGTTTCGGTCGCAGCAGCCATAAAGCCCCAAAAAGTAGGCATAAAATGAATACCAATATTACCCATTGATTTTCCGACACCTGCCCAGAGCTCAGGACCGCCCTGTAACTTGGGCAGACCATGCATGATCATCATCACCCCAAGTCCAACACGCAAGACCAAAAGTCCCGTATCCCTATATTTACCCAATGAATTCCAAATTGCCATAAAAAACGTTTAATTTATTAAAACTTGAATTACCGATCTCCCTAAATTAATGAAATTATTTAAATTGAACACCGCACAGCACCCACCACATAAATAAAGCTATTGCATTTATAATACTTAATGTGTAATTTAAAGGCTATAGACCCGATTATAACGCGATGAATCTCAACATATATCCTGTCTAAGAACGTGTAAAACACCTTAGCCAAGGGTTATGGACAAACAAATAACGAATAAGGATGAAAAACCTACTCTTGTTAACAGACTTTTCGGACAATGCTTATGCGGCTGCTCGATATGCCGCACAATTAGCTCCACTTTGGGGCATTGAAAAAGTTGTCCTATACCACACATACGAAGTAATCCCTACCGTAGGTACTGAACCTGTTGTCATCAGCAATTCAGAAATCTTGGAAGAAAAACAGAGGGATCTCAACACCTGGCAACAGGAACTGATGTTGCTTTTCCCTGAGGGCATTGCCTGGAAATCAGTTCTTGAAGAATACGAGCTTAGCTATGGCGTAAACCGTACCTGTGCTGAAGAGGACATTGATCTTGTTATCGTCGGGACTGCAGGTAAAAGCGGCTTAAAGAAACTGCTTCTTGGAAGCAATACCCTCAAGCTGATCGAAAATTGTCACACACCATTACTGGTGGTCCCCACACGAGCAGAATTTCGGGTACCCAAAAAGATGTTGATCGCCACTAATCTCAAAGAAGTAAAGCTAAAATTAAACCGTCTTTTGGTGAATGCTGCAGAAGTATTACGGAAAAGTGAGGTCTATGTCGTCCATGTGACCAAAGAAGATCCTGCAAATAAAGCGGTAAATGCCGAAATAACAACCATGCAGGATTTGCTGGCTCCTTATCATCCCATCTATAGTTATATCCTCCATGCAGACATCGCTTCAGGGATTAACCAATACATCAACGAAAATCATATCGACATGATGGTCACCTTCCATCGGGACAAGGGCTTATTAAGCCGAATTTTCAATACGAGTATTGCGCAAAAAATGGCCTGGAAGAGCCAGGCTGCCATGATGGTCATCCCTGTACATTCGGGATAATCAACAAATAAAACAAACGAGATTCTGTTCAGCTTTCCCTACAAATAGGTTAACTGAACAGAATCAGCCGTAGTCTGCAATTTTACTTTTCGGCCAAATACCAGGGCGTGATTATCATCAATATGTCCGGCAGGGTAGCCAAATGCTACCGGAAAATCATATTCTTTCACTTTATCCCATACAATTTCCTCTACACTTTGTCCAAAAGCAGGATCATTGTCTTTCATAGCAGAAAAACCACCTACGATGAGACCATTCAATTTTTTGAGTTTCCCAGCACGCTTCAAAGCCCATAGCATTCTGTCGATGGAGTAATAGGCTTCCCCTACGTCCTCTATAAATAAAACTTTATTCTTGTAATTGACATCCGAATCGGAAGCAAGTACCGAAAGTAAGATGGCTAAATTTCCACCGATCAATTTGCCTTCGCCTGTACCTGCACGGTTGGGGAACGACGTCTGTTCGTAGGCGAAGTCCATATTATGGCCAAACAATGCATTTTTCAAGGTCTCCAAGGAGGCCTTTGTCCCTGTTTCAAAAGACTTGGGCATCTGTCCATGTATGGTTGCAATTTTATAATTGCGTTGGATATGACTATGCAATACGGTTATATCGCTAAAACCCACCAACCATTTGGGATCTTTTTCAAAGCTTGAAAAATCGATTTCGTCGACAATACGAACACAGCCGTACCCCCCGCGCGCGGCAAAAACCGCTTTAATTGACGGGTCATCCAGTGCCCACTGCAGATCGGCAGCGCGTAAATTGTCATCTCCGGCAAACTGATGGAACGATGCCCCTACAGTCTTCCCAATGACAACCTCCAGCCCCCAACTCTCCAATGTTTTTATGCCAACATCAATGGATCCACGTATAAAACTCGCAGGACAAACAATAGCGACTTTATCGCCTTCTTTCAGAAAATCAGGAATTTTGGACATATTTTTTTATCGCTAATGATCAAACACAACCTTCATGACTTCGAAGACATCAACAGCTATGCAAGCGAACTGAAGAATCTTTCTGGCCAATAACATCAAACACTTTCAAAAAAAAGGACCGCTACATTGCAAAATCCGATTAGAAACATACTTGATATATGGTGCTTATATGTACAAATAAACGTAAATTTATCTAAGTTTTCTACCGCTATGTTGAATAATATTTCTACGATAACAAGCGTTAAATAGCCGCGTATTTCAATCAAGTTGCCGCAATCGTAGAAATCAGCCCAAACAAAAATTCAAGAATAAATTGTTCGATATGACACGCATTTATATTGCATATAAACAGCAATTTATCTAAGTTTGCCAAAGAAAACAAGTACACACTTTAATATACTTTCAAGCATTGAGTATTCTAGATAAAAAACGTTATACCATCACATCGGCATTACCATATGCCAATGGTCCTTTACATATTGGACACCTTGCCGGAGCTTATATCCCAGGGGATATCTTTGTCCGTTATTTGCGTCTAAATCAGAAAGATGTAGTCTATGTATGTGGTTCAGATGAGCATGGTGCGGCGATTACCATCCGTGCAAAAAAAGAGGGTATTACCCCGCAACAAATCATTGACAAATACAATAAACAAATCAAAGAAAGCTTTGAGGAGTTTGGTATCTCTTTCGATATCTATCACCGTACGTCGGAGCCCATACATCACCAGTTATCACAGGATTTCTTCTTGAACCTCTACAACAAAGGTGAATTTGTTGAGAAATTTTCAGAGCAGTACTACGATGAGGAATACCATCAGTTTTTGGCCGACCGTTACATTACGGGAACTTGTCCAAATTGTAAGTCTGAAGGCGCCTATGGTGACCAATGTGAAAAATGTGGGACATCGCTGAGCCCAACAGATCTGATCAACCCAATTTCAACGTTAAGCGGAAAAACGCCAGTTTTGAAAGAAACGAAACATTGGTATCTTCCTTTGGATAAATACCAGCCTTGGCTTGAAAAATGGCTGATCGAAGGAAAGAAAAATATCCTTAAATCCAACGTTTTTGGCCAATGTCAATCTTGGCTTAAATCCGGTTTACAGCCGCGTTCAATGACAAGAGATCTGGATTGGGGCGTTGATGTACCTTTGGCTGAAGCAGCGGGTAAAAAACTATATGTTTGGTTAGATGCGCCTATCGGTTATATCTCAGCAACAAAACAGTGGGCTTTAGACCATGGTAAAAACTGGGAAGACTATTGGAAAACCCATGAAAACCCAACAGACGATTCTACGCTGATCCATTTTATTGGAAAAGATAATATTGTTTTCCACTGTATTATTTTCCCGGCGATTCTTCATGCACACGGCGACTATATTTTACCAGAAAATATTCCAGCCAACGAATTCCTTAACCTGGAGGGCGATAAGCTGTCCACGTCTAGAAACCATGCGGTTTGGTTACATGAATACCTACAGGAATTTCCTGATAAACAGGATGAATTGCGTTATGTATTGACATCCATATTACCGGAAACTTCGGATGCCGAGTTTACCTGGAAAGATTTCCAAGCTAGAATCAACAATGAGCTCGTTGCTATTTTTGGAAACTTTGTCAACCGTGTCTTGGTACTTTCTCACAAATATTTTGATGGCAAGGTATTGAATGGTTCGCCACTAACAGCTGTAGATCAAGCGGTACTGGATGAACTAAAATCATCCCCTACTTCTATCAAATCGTCTTTGGAGCAATTCCGCTTCCGTGAGGCATTGGCAGAATTTATGAATGTAGCTCGTCTGGGCAATAAATACCTTGCCGATGAGGAGCCATGGAAAATCATTAAAACAGATGAGGAACGTGTCAAAACAATCCTAAATGTTGCTGCTCAAATCGTTGCCAATCTTGCCGTTCTTGCACAACCGTTTTTACCGAAAACAGCTATCAAATTATTTGAAATGCTTAATTTTCCACAAGGAAACTGGAACGACGCAGGTTCAGATGCTTTGATCCAAGCGGGACACCAATTGGGTGAAGTGCAATTGTTATTCGACAAAATAACCGATGAGCAAGTCGACTTCCAGTTAAACAAACTTGCTGAGGCAAAAGTGAAAAACCTAGCCGATAATGCCAAGGTTGCTCCCGCAAAAGAAAATATTAGCTTTGATGATTTTGTCAAAATGGATATCCGTGTCGGAACCATTACAGCCGCTGAAAAAGTTGCCAAAACCAAGAAGTTGTTAAAATTGACGATAGACACCGGCTTAGATACACGCACTGTCGTTTCGGGTATCGCAGAATTCTTCAGTCCTGAGGAGATCGTAGGCCGTCAGGTATCCATCTTAGTCAATCTTGAGCCTCGTGAAATAAAAGGAATTATGTCACAAGGAATGATCCTTATGGCAGAAGACGCTGATGGTCGATTGGATTTTGTCAAACCAGATACAGCAATTAAAGTCGGAAGTACGGTACGTTAATATTAAGAGCTTACCTCCATTTATACAAAAAGCCTGTTCGTTTGAACAGGCTTTTTTATCATCTAGATAGCATCATTATCCCCTAAAAGAGTATACTCTGCAACCGCTTCTTAAACGCCTTCTCATCCATATAATCATAGACGGTATCTTTCAGTTTTTTTATGATCTCTGTTCTGGATTCCGCAACAACTTTTTTCTTTTTGGTCAGCACATTGGAAAATGCGGTATTGGTAATCTCCACCTTTGTGGCAAACATATTTACATTCATACTTGGGATGGATATCCCCATCACTAAGCCCGGAAGTCCGTGTATAAGTTCAGGACCACCGGAGATGGGTATTTGCCCCGCAAAAAACGCAACCACATAGACCGAATCTTGAATAATTCCATTGGCTCTTCTGCAGTCATATCCTGCAATATTTCGGTATTCATCGGTATACTTCCATTTTACAGTAGGCAATGAATCTTTAAGCAAGAGCTGATCATCTCCAAAGGGGAGCAATTTTAAGAATTCCTGATTCTGGAAATTAATATACGTTTTTGAATCCGGGAGAATAGAATTATAGTGAGTCACATTACGATAATTTGCGGGATAATCTTCCTGCACCGTTTCAAACAGGGTTTCATTATCGTAAAATTTCAGAATATGGTGGGTCACCACCTCTGCAGGCCCATTCTTTACCGCATTGTCGACCATCAGCTTATCCCAGGTATCTAGATCGGGTTTGCTGAGGTAATTACGTTTTAAGAAATTCTGCACATGAAATTTCCGTTCATAAGTTACTGTTCCGCTGCTCGGAAAATACGCGTGTTGTGCATGGGCTGCTCCTGAGCTCAGCAATAATACCCAGACCATCAACTTTATATACTTACTCATTTGGCATCTCCTCTCATTGTTGTAAAATTGTAGATTACTTTTAGCATTCCGTAACGACGCAGTACATCGTTGCTGGTCTGGATAAATGAAGTTCCATTTTGATAACGGTACACCCCATTATTTTTGTTTAAAATATCGTTGACAAATACCTGTACTTCCAAAGACTTATCTTTCAATAATTTTTTGGAAACATATCCATTCATATTAATGATATTAATGGATTGCAATGTTTTCGTCGCTGCCTGATAATTCTGGTTTGTCGACAGGGAAATCTTGAAGTCTTTTGGTAAATAATACGTAATCTCCGAGAACGTCCTAAATTTAAAAGTCGTGCGATTTAACTCAGGTTGCAAATAGGAATTCATCTGCTCCACACCAGGGCTCATGGAGATGTAAAAATCCATTTTATTTGCCTTGTACCGACTGAAGCCAAGGCTCGGCGCCACACTCCATGTTTGATTTCTATTGAGCTCAGGATCTTCGTTGTAAGTAGATAAATAGCTAAACTGGCTGTTATACTGCGCGTTCATACCCAAGTTCATTTTTAATCCCCATTTTTTCTTCAATACAAAACTGTATCCTCCACCGCCATACATACGCCAATTGTCTTTATCAATATTCACGTAGGAAATTTGCTGCGTACCTTTATCTAGATCATAGCGTACGCTATTGTTGATACTTTTCTTTCCTTGATCTGCACTGACATAAAAATAAATACTCTGGTCCTTTAACTGCTTGTAGTTGTTGAAATTAATTGAATAGGAGTTGTTAAAGCCCGCTTCCAGATCTGGATTGTCCAAATACTCGACGAGTGGCTGGGCATTTTGTTTCAACGGCTCTATTTGCGTCAACGATGGCTGGCTCGTGCGGCCGCTGTATCGGAAGCTCACATTTTTGCTTTTCGAGATTTTGTAGTTGACGGAAAGGACTGGAGCAACAGAAGTCTGGTTCCGCTGTAGTATTGTATTCAGGTTGTTATAGGTTCTCTTGACCTGCTCAAAATCAACCCTATTGCTCAAATTTACAGTTAATGTGTTGGACTTGTAGTTCAAGGAGGCGTTGACACCATTTTTTAAACTGTTAAAATCAAAATCGTTTAGCAGGTCTTGGTCCAATACCGTATATTTTCCTGTAACCGGATCTCTATCAAATGACTGATTGAGTGTTTCCGATTTATTTTGATTGAATGCATAACCTATTGCAGCAGTCAACCTTTTAGACAAAGGCTCCGAATAGGTTACTGAAGCACCATACGTATTGTTGGCCAACTTATCATTTTTATATTGATCGATCAAGGTTGTATCTCCGGAACTTTGGAAGAAATTTTCCGAAAAATACTGTGTCTTGTTACGATTTTGATCTGTATTCGCATTGACATTGAAAGTAATGGAGCGGCGGTCCTTTTTAAAACGACGTGTAAGCATCGCATTTACATTAAACTTATCCTGATCGTTATTTAAATCTGTCTTGGACGAAGTCCGTGTAATCAATGTGCCATCCAATTTACGCTGGTCTGCTTCGGAATTGGATAAATTGTCGCGGCTAGATTTGGTAAAGCCCATAGTGACAGTCAAGTCTGCGAGCGAATCAAGCTTATAGTCATACCTTAAATTCGCGATATTGGCCTGTGTTTCGGTTTCAGATGCTGTCACATTATTATCGACCTGCGCACGTTCAGGAAGATTGTTCTGCGCATTATAGGTACTTGTATTATTGACATTGATCTGATTCCGTTTGAAGTTGACATTGATCTTATGCTTATCATCTTTGGATTTGTCGGAATAACTTGCTCCCATGTTCACGGCCTTAGGCACGCCACCACCATAGTAATTACCATCCCATCCACCGTCGGAGCCATCACCACTAGAAGAAATCATGATGCCGCCGCCGTCCATCATCTGTACATTGCTGCTTCCGCCCACACCATATTTTTGGCTATCTTCAAATCCTAATCCGACCATTCCATCATTGGCGAGAATGCCATAAGCAGCAATTTTCTGCGATCCCTTAAACTTATTGAGCATGACTTTTCCGCCATAATATTTATCTGTACCAGCTCCGGCAACAGCTTGGCCGAACATTCCTTTTTTCTTATCTTCTTTGAGCTTAATATCAATTGTCTGCGTTCGTTCGCCATCATCTACTCCGGTACGTACAGCAAGATCTGATTTCTTCTCATACACTTGTACCTTGCTAACCATATCTGACCGAATATTCTTGGTAATCAGGGTTGGATCATCACCAAAAAACTCTTCCCCATCAAGCAATACCTTTTTTACTTCCTTGCCCTGAGCAATGATCTTGCCTGATCCATCCATCGTAATACCCGGCAAGACCTTCAATAGGTCCTCTACTTTAGCATCCTTCTCAACTTTAAAACTACCGGCATCGTATTCGATGGTGTCGCCTTTAATAACCACAGGAATTTTGCCATTCACCTGCACCTCCTCCAATAGTAGCGCTGCTTTGGATAGCTTTACAATACCAATATCTAGATCTTCGGCGGCCACATGGATATCTTTTACCAAGTCAGCATACTGCGGATAGGAAACCACCATTTTATAGGTACCTGTGTCGAGATTCGCAATTTGGAATGTTCCATTTTCTTTCGTCCGACCGAATTTAACCAAAATCGAATCTTTGGGGCTGAGCAGCGCGATTGAAGCTTGATGTAGTTTTGCAAGATCTTTGATATCTGCCACCGATCCCACAAGTTTATGTTGTGCATAGGACTTGGAACTCAGGACTGAAAATAAAAGAAACAAAACTAGGGAATAGGTTAGTTTCATAAATTTCGTTTATATATTGTCGAGGTAAATATATAAATGTTGCTACGGAAAATTCGTAAAATAATGTTAAATAATTATGTAATTAAAAAATGAACCTTACCTCCGTCAAATAAAACACGATAATTCACTCTATACCAACAACTTTATCTCATAAAAAAAGAGGCGTAACTTATTTGTTACGCCTCCAGTCTAAATAGAAAAATATATTTTATTTCCTTTAATCTACATTTAGGTTCAATTCTTTTTCCTTATTGATTAAATGGGCAATACTTGTATCATTTAAAATCTGCAACATGGCATTTCTCACCTCTACAAAAGTATCGCGTATGCCACAGGCATGCTCTTGTGTACACTCTTCGCAGGAGCGGTAGAAGTTCAAGCTCACGCATGGCAGCAAGGCTATGGGGCCATCAATCAGGCGCATCACCTGCGATAAAAAAACATCTTCGGGAGCCTTATTGAGGCTATAACCACCTCCAGCACCTTTTTTGCTATACAGAATTCCGGCATTTCGCATTTCAAGTAGAATTTGTTCCAAGAATTTTTTTGGAATATTCTCCTCCTGCGCAATCTTCACGATTTGCATCGGCTCATTACCGTAATTACGACCAAGCACCATCAGTGCCTTTATTGCATATTTTGTCTTTTTGGACAGCATAATTTGTTACCCCCCTGTTGAATTGCAAATTTACGTTTTTTATTCAATAGAATAAAACCTTCATGATTTCACGCATGCAGCAACAGTCTCCTTATTGCCCCAATACCGCCGTGATCGGTTTTCCGATGCTACCATTGGGCTCAGTGATGTGGAGTAGTGAAGAAATTGTCGGTGCAATATCCACAATATGTACCTCCGTATTAGATACACCCGGTTTAATTCCCCAACCCATAAATACCAAAGGAATATGGGAATCATAGCCAGACCAGGTACCATGTGTTGTCCCGGTCGAGCGCGGCGTGCCGTCATACCATTGTGGCTCACAAACGATCTGAATAGCACCACTACGTTTAAAGTTGTAACCGTTGATCATTTTTTCGCGAATAGGCGCCGGGATCATCAGACTTTCCCCTTTTTCCATATCAGCAACATAAGCGACACCTTCTGTATGGCGAAGTTCACGAATGATGGTCTCTTTTATTTTATCACGATCCAAGTTCAAAGAATCAATCAATTGATTATTTAAGTGCACCTGGTAGTTCATCATGCTTTTAACAAGCTTCTCTTGTCCAAATTTCTCTTTAAGGGTTTTGTTAAGTCCTGTGATAATCTGACGGGAATAGAAATAACCACCGTTTCCTTTCATATCCATAAAGAAACGAGAGTTATAAGAAGCGCCATGATCTGCTGTCAGGAAGAACGTGTAGTTACCCTTGCCAACGGTCTTATCGAGGTAGTTGAAGAAATCGGCAAGCTGTTTATCGAGCTGCAGATAGATATCTTCAATCTCCACTGCTGTCAATGAGTAACGGTGTCCAACGTAGTCTGTTGCAGAAAGGCTCACACAAAGGAAGTCGGTATTTTTAGTTGGGTTATTTCCCATCTGCTCATTTTTGATTGCTTCCATAGCCAGATCCAACGTAAACTGATTTCCCATTGGTGTGGTTTTGATCAGCTCATAGCCTTCGTCTTTCATTAGCTTAGAAGTTGCACGCGGCAAAGTCGGTTTTTCTTCACCAGGGTACTTACCTTCGTAGATGTTATCATCTGCAATACTGTTGGCAGCATAGGTGCTGATATCATACATTGGTTTCCAGTCGCCTTTCAGGTATTTTTCAGCCAATTTTTTCTTGTTGAAGTCTACCACCCATTTTGGCAGTTTATCCATATAGAAATTAGAGGTGATCCAATCTCCGGATTTAGCTTCAAACCAATACGCTGCATCGGCAAAATGCCCTGCCGGTAGAATACCACCGCGGTCTTTGATCGCGATACCGATCACTTTGGATTTAAAGTTAGAAGCGAGCTTCAATTGGTCCGTTACGGTCGATGCAAGTAAATTACGTGGAGACTGCTGTCCCTCCTTGGCTGTAGTACCTACACCAACGACATTATCGTCCTGCGTACAGTACATATTTTTACCCGTCTGTTCTTCAATCCAGTCATTGCCCGCAATACCATGTATGGAAGGAACGGATCCTGTATATACCGAACTGTGTCCAATAGCGGTGTATGTCGGAATATAATTAATCAATGTATTTTCACAGGAGAATCCTTCTTTCAAAAGTCGTTTGAAACCATCATTTCCATATCGATCTGCAAAACGATATAAATAATCCCAACGCATTTGATCCACCATCAGGCCGACAACCAATTTTGGTCTTTCCGGTTGTTGCGCCATGGACGAAAGCGCCGCTATTCCAAGGACGACACTTAAAAAAAATCTTTTAATCATAATCGTATTAAGTATTGAAATATTAGTTTTTTAATTACTGTATAGTATTCCATCAGGCCTTAACAAAAGGAACAATAAAGCGCAACTTATTGGCACCTCAGTTGCCCTGAGACAGATTACTTCACTTCGCTAAAGTAGGATTTAATCTTTTAAATGTGCCTTTAAAAATTGACCTGTATAAGAATCTTTACAATGAATAAGTTCTTCAGGAAGTCCCGCAAAGACTAGCTTTCCACCTTTATTACCGCCCTCAGGACCAATATCGATGACCCAATCTGCCGATTTGATCATATCCATATTATGCTCGATCACCAAGATACTGTTTCCTAGGGCAATCAGTGCATCAAATGATTTCAATAACTTCTTAATATCCTGAAAGTGTAAGCCTGTCGTTGGTTCATCAAAGATAAAAAGTGTCTTCTTGCTGTTATTTCCCTTAATGAGGAAGGAGGCCAGTTTAATCCGCTGTGCTTCACCGCCAGACAATGTACTTGACGATTGCCCGAGCTTAACGTAGCCTAGTCCAACGTCCTGTAAAGGCTGCAATTTCGCCAATATTTTAGGCTGGTCTGCAAAGAATACGATCGCTTCATCAACACTCAGCTCAAGGACATCTGCTACCGACTTGTTCTTATAGTGTACATCAAGCACAAATTGTTTAAATCGTTTGCCCCCACATGCCTCACATGGCAAAACGATATCGGCCATAAATTGCATTTCAATTTTAACTTCACCTTCACCCTGACAGACATCACAACGTCCACCTTCAACATTAAATGAAAATGCCGCAGGTTTCAGTCCAGCAGCTTTGGCTGGCGCCTGGTTGGCATATAAGGCCCTGATTTCATCCCAGGCTTTCACGTAAGTCACCGGATTGGATCGCGAAGAACGACCGATCGGGTTTTGATCGACCATTTCAACTTGTTCTATCTGGGTAATATCCCCCTCTATCGCATCATAGACCCCCGTCTGCTCACCGGAGTAATTACCTATCGACTTCTGCAATGCAGGGTAAAGGATACGTTTGACCAAAGAGGTCTTGCCTGATCCCGAAACACCCGTTACCACAGTAAACGTATTCAATGGAAATTGTACATCAATCCCTTTGAGGTTATTCTCATGTGCTCCTTTAATGGTCACACTATTGGACCATGGACGGCGCTTTTGGGGTACCTCAATCTGGCTTTTACCACTGAGGTATTGCCCCGTAAGGCTCTTTGTATCTTTCAGAATCTGCTGATATGTACCTGCGAAGACCATTTCGCCGCCATTGATCCCGGCTTCCGGTCCGATATCGATCAGGTAATCAGCCGCCTCCATCATCTCCTGCTCATGCTCGACCACCACAACCGTATTACCAACATCGCGCAGGGATTTCAGCACAGAAATCAGACGCTGTGTATCACGTGGATGAAGTCCAATACTTGGCTCGTCCAACACATAAATAGATCCTACGAGTGAACTTCCTAATGAAGTTGCCAGATTGATCCGCTGTGATTCCCCTCCAGAAAGGGTATTCGATAGCCGGTTCAAGGTCAGGTAACTTAATCCAACATCGCACAAAAATTGCAATCTATTATTAATTTCAGCAAGAAGTCTTTTGGCAATGACCAGTTCATTACCCACCAGCGGTAACGTTTTAAAGAATTCCAAGGCTTCCTCAAGCGGCATCAAAACGATATCGGTAATAGACTTGCCCCCAACTTTCACGTAAGTCGCATCTTTGCGTAAACGGGTTCCGCGGCAGTCCGGGCAATCTGTCTTCCCCCGATAGCGAGATAACATCACACGATATTGAATTTTATAGGTCTGAGCTTCGAGCTCTTCAAAAAATTGAGTAAGACCGGCGAAATATTTATTTCCCGTCCACAGCAGCTCTTTCTGTTCCGCGGTCAGATCCATGTAAGCACGATGTATTGGAAAATCAAATTTCAACGAACTTTTAACAAGCACTTGTAGCCACTCACCCATTTTCTCCCCTCGCCAGGGAGCAATTGCACCATCGTAGACCGAACGGCTTTTGTCTGGAATAACGAGATCAGGGTCAATACCAATGATCTTTCCATAACCTTCACATCGGCGACAGGCACCATACGGATTATTAAAACTGAAGAAATTTGGTGTAGGTTCTTCAAATGTTATTCCATCAAGTTCAAATTTATGGGAGAAATGATGTCTTTGACCATTTTCTTCCATATAGAGCTCACCCTTACCTTCGAAAAAACCTGTTTGGACAGAGTCAGAAAGTCGATTGACTGTATCATCGTCCTGTTCAATGCGAACCCGGTCGACGACAATAAGCACTTCACCATCCTGAAGGTCTTTATTGGCGATGGCCTTATCATCGATAATAGCTTCGATCTTCTGCATACTATCCCCAAAGACGACACGCACAAAACCTTTCTGCAACAAGAGAGACAGTTCTTCCTTAAGTTTACGCCCATGAGAAGGAATAAGTGGTGCGAGCAGTGTGACCGTTGTCCCCTCTTCTAAATTAAGCGCAAAATCCACCACTGAACTCACACTGTCTTTGGTCACCTCGCGGCCTGATATAGGAGAAATTGTCTTGCCGATCCGGGCATATAACAATTTCAGATAATCATAGATCTCGGTGGATGTTCCTACCGTCGAACGGGGGTTTGAAGTAATGACACGTTGCTCAATGGCAATTGCAGGAGCGATACCTTTGATGTAATCCACCTCCGGTTTATTCATCCGTCCCATAAATTGTCTTGCGTACGAAGAGAGACTTTCGACATAACGCCGCTGTCCTTCGGCATAGAGCGTATCAAAAGCTAAGGAGGATTTTCCTGAGCCCGACATTCCAGTGATAACAACTAATTTATTTTTAGGGATATCAACGTCAATATTCTTTAAGTTATTAACTCTTGCGCCCTTTATCTGAATATATTCTTTTGGAGTGTGCTCCACCTGTTTACTCATAATAATCCTTATCTCACACAAAGTTACGTATTCTTGGCTGATTATATTCCTTTGAATTAAAAAGCTATTCGGTTTTCTGCCGGATGATACTTACTGTACCGGGGAGGAAAGAACAAAAAAACGTGATATCTCCCTAAGGCACTGCCAAGGGGAGGATTTAAATCATCAAAAAAAGCCCTCGAACAATGTTCGGGGGCTTTTTTTATAGCGCGTTCCGCTATTGACTATTGGAATTTCTTTGCGTTAACTTTACGCTCGTTTTCAGTCAAATAGATTTTACGTAGACGCATTGATTGTGGTGTCACCTCAATATACTCGTCAGCTTGAATATACTCCATACATTCTTCCAATGAGAATTTGATTGCCGGTGCAATGCGTGTGTTATCATCAGAACCAGAAGCACGCATATTTGTCAACTGTTTTCCTTTAGTAACATTGATCGTTAAATCATTATCACGGATGTGTTCACCTAAAATTTGTCCTTCGTATACATCCACACCTGGATCTACGAAGAAACGACCACGGTCTTGTAATTTATCAATGGAGTACGCAGTTGTTGAACCCGTATCCAAAGAGATCAATACACCTGCCAAACGACCAGGAATTGTACCTTTCCAAGGCTCGTAACCTTTCAAACGGTGTGCCATAACAGCTTCACCCGCTGTTGCTGTCAACACGTTGTTACGTAAACCGATAATACCACGAGAAGGGATAGAGAACTCAAGATGTTGCATATCTCCTCTAGCTTCCATAATCAACAACTCACCTTTACGTTGTGTAACCAACTCAATTACTTTTCCTGAGACATCAGAAGGTACATCAACAACAAGCTCTTCGATTGGTTCACATTTTTGACCATCGATTTCTTTGATGATAACTTGTGGCTGGCCTACTTGCAACTCATAACCCTCACGGCGCATTGTTTCGATCAATACGGACAAGTGAAGGATACCACGTCCGTATACCAACCAAGCATCTGGAGATTCAGTAGGAACTA
Source organism: Sphingobacterium sp. UBA7253 (assembly GCF_002472745.1). NCBI lineage: Bacteria > Pseudomonadati > Bacteroidota > Sphingobacteriia > Sphingobacteriales > Sphingobacteriaceae > Sphingobacterium > Sphingobacterium sp. UBA7253. The sequence goes on from NZ_DKSP01000026.1 coordinate 25,808, forward strand.
CGCGCAGTGCTAAGTTTTTCTCCAACTCTTTTTGCAAACGATCGTAGATGTTACGTGATGTTACCAATTTACCTTCTTTACCGAAGAAAGGAGAGTTATTGATGGTAAACAACATGTTCATTGTTGGTTCATCAATGCTGATAACTTCCAATTGCTCTGGATTTTCGAAATCTGCGATTGTATCACCGATATCAAAACCTTCGATACCTACTACAGCACAGATATCACCTGCATGTACTTCAGATACTTTGATACGGCCCAAACCTTCAAATACCTGTAGCTCTTTAACTCTTGATTTTACAACTTTTCCGTCGCGTTTCACCAAAGAAACAGGTTGGTTTTCTTTGATTGTACCACGAGCAACACGACCGATAGCGATACGTCCTACGAAAGTTGAGTAATCCAACGATGTTACCTGCATTTGTAAAGTACCTTCAGATACTTCTGGTGCAGGGATATATTTGATGATAGCTTCCAATAAGTCGGTGAAGTCTTCAGTACGATTTTTCCAATCGGTAGACATCCATCCTTGTTTTGAAGAACCGTACAATACTGGGAAATCCAATTGCTCTTCAGTAGCGCCCAAGTTGAAGAATAAGTCAAAAACATGTTCGTAAACTTCGTCAGGACGACAGTTTTCTTTA
>NZ_DKSP01000026.1:26639-26936 GCF_002472745.1 Sphingobacterium sp. UBA7253
CGAAACGTGTTTGAGGCATTGGGCCTTCAAAAGCATCTACCAATAGTACTACACCATCGGCCATCTTCAATACACGTTCAACCTCACCACCGAAATCGGCGTGACCTGGTGTATCGATGATGTTGATTTTAACACCTTTATATGTTACTGATACGTTCTTAGATACAATAGTGATCCCGCGTTCACGCTCTAAATCATTATTGTCTAGGATTAATTCACCAGCATTTTCATTTTCTCTGAATTGATTGGTAAAATATAAAATTTTGTCTACAAGCGTAGTTTTACCGTGGTCGACGT
>NZ_DKSP01000026.1:27044-30753 GCF_002472745.1 Sphingobacterium sp. UBA7253
CGACGTGAGCGATGATCGCAATGTTTCTAATGTTTTGCATTGAGCAAGAATATTTTTATAAAATTTTAGGGTGCAAAGATAAACATTTTGCACCATAAAATTTATAACTATGTGTATTTTATTTAATTACACCTAATTCTTTACCTACTTTGGTAAAGGCGGCGATTGCTTTATCCAGGTGAGCAACTTCGTGTCCTGCCGAAATCTGCACACGGATACGGGCTTTTCCCTGAGGTACAACGGGATAGTAAAAACCGATCACATAAATTCCCTCGTCCAACATCTTGGATGCGAACTCCTGCGCTAATTTCGCGTCATACAGCATCACAGGCACGATTGGATGGAAACCTGGCTTGATATCAAATCCAGCAGCCGTCATTTTTTCACGGAAGTAGATCGTATTGGATTCCAGTTTATCACGCAATGCAGTTGTCTCACTCAGCATGTCCAAGACCGCAACAGAAGCCCCTGCAATTGCGGGTGCTAGGGTATTCGAAAATAAATAAGGACGTGAACGCTGACGTAACAAATCGATGATTTCTTTTTTACCGGAAGTAAAACCACCGGAAGCACCACCTAGCGCCTTACCCAACGTACCTGTAATGATATCTACACGATCAATTACATTGAAAAGCTCGTGTGTACCACGTCCAGTTGCACCGATAAATCCTGTACAATGCGATTCATCGATCATCACGAGCGCCTGGTATTTATCGGCTAGATCACAGATCTGGTCCAATGGAGCTACAGATCCCTCCATCGAAAACGCGCCATCTGTAACAATGATTTTATGTCGAGCACCGGATGCGGCCTGCAATTGCGCTTCCAAATCAGCCATATCCGCATTTTTATAACGGAAGCGTTGTGCTTTACACAAACGAACACCGTCTATGATAGAAGCATGATTTAATTCGTCTGAAATGATGGCATCTTCGGCACCAAATAATGGCTCAAACACCCCACCGTTAGCGTCGAATGCCGCTGCATATAAAATAGTATCTTCTGTTCCGAGGAACGTAGAAATTTTTGCTTCTAACTCTTTATGCACATCTTGGGTACCACAGATAAAACGTACGGAAGACATTCCATAACCGTGTGTATCAATCGCTTTCTTAGCAGCTTCGATTACTTTGGGGTGCGAAGACAGACCCAAATAATTGTTCGCACAAAAATTGACAACTTCTTGTCCTGTACTCACTTTGATGTCTGCTCCTTGGGGAGTAACGATCACTCGCTCTTGTTTATACAATCCCGCTTCTTTGATTGCTTCCAATTCCTTTTCTAAAACTGGTTGTAATGTATTGTACATAATTCGATTTTATTTTTTTATACAATATTACAGTTTTTTCATTGGAATAAGTTGCTTTACCTTTCGAGACAAGGGCTATTCACGGAGAATTCACCCCAAATCAATGATTTGGTAACATTAAACCGATTGCATAAAATTCCTTTTTTCAATCGATCTACTTTTCCTTTTGCTTTGATAGCGACCAACAGGGAGACAACCGCGAGACATCTTCGGGCTGCAAGCAGGGTGCATGTAAAAATAGAGCGATAGGGGGGTCAATGTGAATTACTCGTAACGAAGCGCATCGACTGGATCCAGTTTAGATGCTTTTGAGGCCGGGTAATAGCCCGATAGCATACCGACGAGTCCACATACCGCGAAACCCAAAATAATCGCTCCCCAAGGTATAATAAAAGATGTGCCGAGCTGCAGCGCCAGAATATTACCAATCAAGATACCAATAAAGATCCCGGCGACACCTCCAATCATACAGATCACAATGGCTTCCATCAGAAATTGTTTACGTATAACACTCGGTGTTGCACCGATTGCCTTACGAATACCGATCTCTCGCGTACGTTCTGTGACCGAAACTAACATGATGTTCATCAATCCGATTGAAGCTCCCACAAGGGTTATAAAAGCGATCACCACTGCACCCAAAGTAACCATGGCCATATTTTGCATCAGCATCTGGGCAACCGCATCGGATTTGGTGATTTCGAAATCATTGGACTGCCGTGATGCCAATCCGCGAATATTTCGAAATACGATTGTAGCTTCGCCGATTGCGGCTTCCAATCGCATGGGGTCATTGGAAGAAACAGTGATCACATAGGAAGGCTCGGTACCCTGCATCACTGCCCTGGCCTTGATCAGGGGAATAAAGCAGGCTCTGTCCCCGCCCATCCCGGCAGAGGAACCTTTACTTTTTAAGACTCCTATCACCAAATAGCGGATATTGTTAACAGTAATAAACTGTCCTATGGGATCAATAATTTCGTTGAATAGCATTTTACTCACTTCACTACCGATGATGATCACGCCACTACCTGTTTCAACCTCCCGCGTAGAAAAATTACGGCCTTCGCTAACAACATACCCTGATGTCTGCAGATAATTTTCATCTGTCCCGATCAGGCCGATATTGGGGTTTGTCTTTTTGGATTGATATTTTGCGGTCGTATTCCAACTCACATTGGCACTGATTGATGTCAACGCATTAAAGTGAAAATCCTGTCTGAATCTTGCAGATTGTGCATAGGTAATATTAGCAAAGACTTTTGAGCGAGTCCCTTCATTACCGATCCGGACATTTAATCCCCGGTTGCGTATGTTGAAGGAATTTGATCCCATGGATGAAAAGGAATCTGTTAGCGAGTTTTTCATAGCATCGATCGAGGTCAATACTCCTATTAATGCCATCATCCCTATGGCAATGATCAGTGCTGTTAAAAATGTCCGCAGCTTATTCCCTACAATGGACTGTAGTGCAAGCTTGACATTTTCAACATAAGACATTTTTACGGCCATAGAGCTGGTATTTATAATTTGTAGGGATGAAAATACTGTAATTCCAGCACAAAACCAAAAAGGCAATTTACTTCCAAGAAATAAATTGCCTTTTGGATGGAATCTGCCCTATCCATGCAAGCGGATTATGTTGATTTTGTGGCCATTTTCTGTCTTAATTAATTCTTTTCCATGTCTCGGTGCGTCCAAGCAAGCTCACACCCACATAACCTCTGATATCAAGCTTATCTCCTTTTAAGGTCATCTTGCAGCTATACGTTTTGCCCGACTTCGGATCATAGATCTTGCCGTCAACATACGTATTGCCATCTTTATCAAAATTGGTCAAGATTTCGAGTCCTTGCACATTTCTGCCCTGCAATGCTTTATCTGAGTTTTTTATATCTTTCTTGGGCTGACCGGCTTCATTATTTGGAAATTTCAGCCAATAGAGCTTACCAAAAAACTTATCGCCTTTCTTGTAAATTTCAACACGGCCTTCGCCGCTTGGGTTTTCCCACTTTGCGATGATGGGATCTGTTTGCGCAAATAATGCGACTGTAGTCAGCAGCATTATGAATGACATCATAATTTTCTTCATGGGTCTATTATTATATGAACTTAATTCTTTCAATTTTCCCTGCTATTGGTGATCCGACCGCTTGTTTAAATGACTATCACCTGTTTAAATGACTTAAGTACGTCTTTCAATTCTTTTCCACCATCGGCAACCGTCATACATGACACGCATAATCGTTGATGACCATACGGCTATAGCATGCATAGCTTCTGAATAAATATACAAAATATTTACTATGCTTGCATATATTTTTTATTACAGTATTGCTATTTATCAAACAGCCCCCGCTTACTAATACCAGTTAACGGTCCATCCATCCATCCATCCAT
>NZ_DKSP01000026.1:30950-41951 GCF_002472745.1 Sphingobacterium sp. UBA7253
CATCCATCCATCCATCCATCCCAAAGATTTAAATGCGATAATCTAAACAAAGTTTGGCATCGGGTTTGTACGACAATTATTATATTATTACTTTATTTACTCTTTATAAATTAGCACATATTATGAAATTTATTATTAGTCTTTTACTTACTGGTCTGGTAGTCGCAATTGCTTGCTGGGTTGTTCCTGGTGCTGAAGTTGCTGGTTTCGGTTGGGCTATCGTTACGGGACTTGTCATTGGATTTGTCAACGCGACTGTGGGATCGATTTTAAGGTTATTTACGTTCCCATTGAATTGGCTTACCCTTGGTCTAGTTTCCTTTATTATTACCGTATTAATGGTCTTGTTGACCGATTCACTACTTGGATCCAAATTTGATGTACATGGATTTTGGACCGCAGCGCTGTTTGCCATTGTCGTTGCCATATTGGAAATGATTATTGGCAGTACTTCGAAAGATTAAAAATACATTCAATAAAATAGCAGGCGTCCGCATCAATACATGTGGACGCCTTTTCATTGCTCAGCGATTGTCCCCCTTCCTTGCTGACATCAGCTTCCCTTACGGACAGCATCTGTCGTTTGAAAAACAGCTTGTTTGCTGTTCCAATTCCTTTAAATAATCGTCTAAAATAATTGCCCTTATGGGTGAGTTCATCCTCATTTCCCTCGCTTTTTACAGCAGAATTCGCTAAATTTAATTCTTTAAAAGAACCGCTGATATATGTGCGAACACAACCACGAGCATAGCCATGCCACACCGGAGCACGGCCTTCCAACACAGGAGCACGGCCTTCCAACACAGGAGCGTCCTTGGTGGATTACCCAGCGTAAGCTCCTCATGGCTCTTGTCATTCTACTTACTTTACTCCTATTGAAATATGCTTTTAGGATCAGCCTTCCCTTTGGCATCAGCTTGACCTTAAATAGCGTTGCCTACCTTCTCGCGGGAATCCCCGTTATTCAAATGGCATTTCGCAAGGCAAGCCGTGGTGATATTTTTAATGAATTTTTTTTAATGACCGTTGCGACCTTGGGTGCTTTCGCTATTGGAGAATTTGAAGAGGGCGTCGCTGTAATGGTGTTCTATCAAATCGGAGAATGGTTTCAGGATACTGCCGTCGACAATGCCAAGAAATCAATCAAATCGCTATTGGATATCCGCCCTGACACAGTAACGGTCATACGCAATGGGCAACAAGAACAGGTAAATCCAAAAACTGTCACAATTGGCGAAACTATCCTTGTAAAAGCTGGAGAAAAAGTGGCTTTGGACGGCAAACTTAAAACGGAGAAAGCGGCATTTAACACTGCTGCTTTGACTGGGGAGAGTAAACCCGATACAAAATATTCGGGTGATGCTGTCTTTGCAGGTATGATCAACTTGGAAACAGTTGTTCAAATCGAGGTATCCAGCGTATTTGAAGATAGCAAATTGAGCAAAATTCTCGAAATGGTCCAGGATGCTACCGCACGGAAGTCCAAAACACAATTGTTTATTGCCAGATTTGCCAAAATATATGTTCCTATTATTTTCGGCCTCGCGCTTTTGGTTCTTATTTTACCCCTGTTTTTTGTTCAGGACTATAGTTTTAAAGAATGGTTCTACCGGAGTTTGGTCTTCTTGGTGATCAGCTGTCCCTGTGCCCTGGTTGTTTCGATTCCCTTGGGGTATTTTGGTGGTATAGGTTTAGCCTCCCGAAATGGCATACTATTTAAGGGCGGGAACTTCCTCGATGCCATCACCGCTGTCGATACCATTGTCATGGATAAAACGGGGACACTTACAGCGGGTGTATTTGAAGTAACGGAAGTTTTTGCTGTCCATCGAGATCCAACGGAATTACTGAGTTACGCTAAGGCTGTCGAGGCACATTCAACACATCCCATCGCAAAGGCGATCGCAAGTTATCATCCCGGCAGGCCCGCATTGCAAGCTGAGAAAACCCAGGAAATAGCAGGCCACGGACTCCTCGCCACTGTTAATGGAAAACGTACACTCGCAGGCAACAGCAAGTTACTGGACAAATTCAATATAAGCTATCCTGCAGAGCTAAGGCAAGTGGCCTACTCCATTGTATTGCTTGCCATCGAAGATCAATATGCGGGTTATATCACTGTGGCGGACCGGATTAAGCCCGATGCCAAGGAAGTGATCCAAACCATGCGTGCTCAAGGTCTATACACCGTCATGCTATCTGGGGATAAAACAGCGGTAGTAAATGAAGTTGCCAAAAAACTTGGGCTAGACAAAGCTTATGGGGACCTCCTTCCGGAAGATAAGGTAAATCATGTACAACAACTGATCGATCAAGGTCGCCGTGTTGCCTTTGCCGGTGATGGCGTAAATGACGCACCGGTAGTAGCTTTGGCGCAGGTCGGCATCGCCATGGGTGGACTCGGAGCCGATGCAACCATCGAAACGGCTGATGTGGTGATCCAGAACGATGAACCCCACAAGATCCTGTCTGCCATCAAAATCGGTAAAATTACCCGAAGCATTGTTTGGCAGAACGTCATTCTCGCAATGGGGATCAAAATCATTGTCTTGGTTCTTGGTGCCGGTGGTTTTGCAACGCTCTGGGAAGCAGTTATCGCCGATGTTGGGGTAGCACTTTTGGCTATTTTAAATGCCATTCGAATCCAGCAGAAAAAAGTCTAAAATAGAAGATACCCAAGAAATCTGGCCAACACCTGTAAAAATCGGATATCAGAAATAAAGTAGTAGAATATCCCTAAAACTGAATAAAAGCGGGGCTGTCCAAAAGTTGAACAGCCCCGTTTCTTATGTTTCATCACCGATCTAATTTTGATCACAGAGAGCAATTTTAATCCCGCCAAGCTTTGTACGCATTGATCAATCCATTTGTCGAAGAGTCATGACTTGTAACCGGATTGGCGTCGCTTAATTCCGGGAGGATTTGATTGGCCAATTGTTTTCCTAGTTCGACACCCCATTGATCAAAACTATAAATATTCCAGATCACACCCTGGACAAAAATCTTATGCTCATACAATGCGATAAGTCGTCCTAAAGTGCGTGGCGTCATTTTTTTGAACAGGATGGAATTCGTTGGGCGATTACCTTCAAAAACTTTATAGGCTTTCAGTGCTTCAATTTCCTGGTCCGACTTTCCGGCTTTCTTAAATTCAGCAACCACTTCGGCTTCCGTTTTGCCATTCATCAAAGCCTCAGTCTGCGCAAAAAAGTTAGACAACAGCAATTGGTGGTGGTTTCCGATCGGATTAAGGCTATTGGCAGGTGCAATGAAATCACAAGGAATCAACTTGGTGCCCTGGTGAATCAACTGATAGAAGGCGTGCTGCCCGTTCGTACCAGGTTCACCCCAGATAATCGGTCCAGTCTGATAGTCCACCTGTTGGCCATTACGGTCAACATATTTGCCGTTACTTTCCATATCCCCTTGTTGGAAATATGCCGCAAAACGGTGCAGATATTGATCGTAAGGGAGAATTGCATGGCTTTCGGCCTTGAAAAAATTATTGTACCATACACCAAGCAAAGCTAATATCACGGGAATATTGGATTCGAAGGGAGTTTCCTTAAAATGAACGTCCGCATCGTAGGCACCTTTCAAAAGTTCCTCGAAATTATCAAAGCCTATTGCCAAGCTAATGGAAAGACCTATAGCAGACCACAGGGAATACCGTCCGCCTACCCAGTCCCAAAACTCAAACATATTTTGAGTATCTATTCCAAAGGCACGTACTGCTTCTGTATTGGTGCTCAATGCTGCAAAATGCTTAGCGACATCTTCCTGAACGGCTCCGCTCGCCAAAAACCAGTCTTTAGCTGTATGCGCATTGGCCATCGTTTCCTGCGTTGTGAAAGTTTTTGAAGCAATCAGAAACAAGGTTGTTTCAGGATCCACAGCTTTCAATGTTTCAGCAATGTGTGTACCGTCTACGTTGGAGACAAAATGTACATTTAAGCGCGTTTTATATGCTTTTAAGGCTTCTGTTACCATCACAGGACCTAGATCTGAACCACCGATACCGATATTCACCACAGTTGTAATTTCTTTACCCGTATATCCTTTCCACTCACCAGCTATAATCTTTTCCGTGAAGGCTTTCATTTGTGCCAGCACGCGTTTAACGTCGGGCATGACATCCTTTCCGTCCACATAAACGGGCTGATCGGATTGATTTCGCAAAGCGGTGTGTAACACCGGTCTGTTTTCGGTCACGTTGATGCGCTCACCCGAGAACATCGCTGTTATCGCATCAGCAAGACCACATTCTTTAGCTAACTGAACCAAGAGCGCCTTTGTTTCTGCAGTAATCCGATTTTTGGAGTAATCCAAAAGTATATCTTCGAAAGCGATCGAGAACTTCTCAAAACGTGCGGGATCTGCGGCAAAAAGTGCACGTAGATCATTTTTTTCGCTATTGCTAGATAGCCCTGCAAAAGAACCAAAATGCTGCGCTAGATTCTTATAGGCCTCAGTCGTTGTAAAATTAATTTTTGGGAACATACTGTTTTTACTGAAATTATTTGTTTTAAACATCAATAAGAGCCTTCAGTATTTCATTGTTACACATCGTGTAGATCCTTAAATGAAGGTTTATTCCGTTGACAATACCAAAACTAAAAAAAAAAGGTCAAATTATCCCTATTGGGCAATCTATATTGGGTGCGAAGTTATTCGATAGAAGCACGAATTTATTAATTAAAATTTCTACTTTAGCGGATATGACAAAAGAACAAATTCAAGACTTGAGGGATCGTGTTACTTCCCTGAGGAGGCATCTTTGACATCGATGCACGCAAAGAAGAGATAGAAAGAGATCAAGCTATTACGCTTGAAGCAAGTTTTTGGGATGATTCCAAAGCTGCAGAGAAAATACTCTTGTCCATAAAAAACCAAAAGGTATGGACAGACCACTTCGACGAAGTTGCAGCGGCGGTTGAAGACGCCTATGTCATGTATGAATTCTTCCAATCTGGCGACGCGAGTGATAAGGAAGTGGACGACCAATATAAACTAGCTTTAGCGCAAGTCGAGGAACTCGAATTCAAAAACATGCTTAGCGCCGAAGAAGATCAGCTGGATGCAATTTTACAGATTACAGCTGGTGCCGGCGGGACTGAAAGCTGCGACTGGGCTGCCATGCTCATGCGTATGTATATTATGTGGGGCGAAAAAAATGGGTATAAAGTGACCGAACAAGATTCGCAGGAAGGTGACGTTGCAGGCATTAAGAGTGTAACCTTACAGATATCAGGCGATTTTGCTTATGGCTACCTTAAGGGAGAAAACGGTGTACACAGGCTCGTTCGGATTTCTCCGTTTGATTCCAATGCAAAACGCCATACCTCTTTCGCGTCTGTTTATGTTTATCCCTTGATTGATGATAATATTGAGATTGATGTGAAGGATTCGGAAATCGAATGGGACACGTTCCGTTCAGGTGGTGCAGGAGGTCAGAACGTAAATAAGGTGGAAACAGCTGTTCGATTACATCACAAACCTACTGGCATTATTATTAAAAATCAGGAATCCAGATCGCAATTACAAAACAAAGAAAATGCGATGCGCTTATTGAAATCACAGTTATATGAGATTGAAATGCGTAAACGCCAGGAAGCTACCGCTGCTATTGAAGGAAACAAAAAGAAAATAGAATGGGGATCCCAAATTCGAAATTATGTCCTACATCCTTACAAGTTAATTAAAGATTTACGGACCAATTACGAAACATCCAATACACAAGCTGTGCTGGATGGTGATCTAAATGATTTTCTAAAAAATTATCTAATGGAATTTGGCGGATAAAGACGATTTCGAAACTTGATGATATTGAAGACGTTCTCTTTTCGAGGCGTCTTTTTTTGTGCTGTCTGTTGCTTTTTTTATTTGGCTTCAGCTGAATTTCTTCAGTCCACCCATTGCCCCCTTTCCTACACAGTTTGTCACAAAAATTGTCAAATTCTCTTAATAATCAGCAGGCAAATGTTAAAAAACCTTAAAAGTCTACTGCCCATATCGTTATTATATTTTAATCGATTTTTATTACAAATCAAAATTAAAGCACTGAAAACAAACGACTTACTTATCTCTTTTTTGTATCAAGAACGTTACAGTTTGAGCGGTCGGATCATTTTTGGCACAAAATAAAGGCATGTCTTTTGCGTTTATGCAATCGTAATATTTTCATTACAAATGATACCGATTGCGGTATCGATTAAATATAGAATGAACGAATGTATATCTAAAATAGAACGGTTATGAATTACATGAAAGAAAACTCGATCGTATCCAAGCAGATGACCAAACAATGGCAGCCTGCGGTATATGATGTAAATGCAGGAGAAAAGCGATCTGATCATACAGTGAGCAAAAACGAGGAAAGCAACTTTGGTCCAAGAGAATATGGTATTTTTGGAGCGACTTTTTTTATACTATTTGCGTCTGTTTTTGGCGTATACATGCTTCAACCCGATTTTGATGCGTTACGTTTCCAACGTTTAGACAGTATTGGCGGAACATTTTTGATTATTTTCGGGATACTTTTAGCGGCTATTGCCATCAGTTTTTTGATTTTTTTAATTGTACTTCACCGTAAATATAAGCCCATTGCTTCTGTATCGGACGATGAGCTACCTACTTGTACGATTATTGTTCCGGCTTATAACGAAGGGCAGTTAGTCTATGATACCTTACATAGTTTGGCTAGCAGTGATTATCCGGAGAAGAAACTTCAGATCATTGCCATTGACGACGGTAGTAAGGACAATACCTTTGCCTGGATACAACGTGCCAAAATGGAATTGGGCGATCGTGTTGAAATTTATCAGCAGCCCAAGAATATGGGTAAGAGACATGCTTTATACCGTGGATTTAAGTTAGGTACGGGAGAAATCTTTATTACGGTTGATAGTGATTCTATTGTTAAAAAGGATACCATACGTAATATGGCGAGTCCTTTTGTAACAAACAAGGAGTGTGGAGCAGTTGCGGGCAACGTGCGTGTATTGAATACCAAAAAAGCGATTATACCCCGTATGTTGAATGTTAGCTTCGTATTCAGCTTTGAGTTTGTACGTTCGGCGCAAAGTATGCTGGGCACGGTCATGTGTACACCAGGAGCCTTGTCCGGCTATCGTAAAGAGGCTGTCATGAACTGTTTGGAGGATTGGATTAACCAGACTTTTATGGGGCAACCGTCTGATATCGGTGAAGATCGCGCGATGACCAATATGATCCTAAAACAGGGGTATCATGTTCTATTTCAATCCAACGCATACGTTTATACCGACACTCCTGTACGTTACAAAAATCTGTACAAGATGTTTATCCGTTGGGAACGAAGCAACGTGCGCGAAAACATTGCGATGAGTAAATTTGCATTTAAGAATTTCCGTCAGGGACCTAAATGGGGAGCACGTATCTTATTGCTTATGCAATGGAAAAAAGTATTATTGTCTTATCCAATGATGTTGTTGATGCTGTGGACAGTATTTCATTATCCATTGATGTTCCTAAGCTCAACGTTGGTCGGTATCTTAATATTTTCCAGCATCCAGGCCTATTTCTTTGCTTCTAAAAACTCTGACACCAAAGAAGCTTTCTGGGCGTATAGTTACAGTATATTTTATGCCTTCAGCTTATTCTGGATTACACCGTATGCGATAGCGACAGCCGGACGCAGAGGTTGGTTGACAAGAGGTTAAAAGTAAAGCAAAGAACGTATATTTACAGCTATATATGAGAGATTTTAAGGTAAAAAAAATTGCCGTCATCGGCCAAGGATATGTGGGATTGCCATTAGCAATAGCATTTTCCGATTTTTTCCCGGTGATTGGCTTCGATATTAATAAAACACGTATTGATGAACTTAGGCAGGGCTTTGACCGGACATTAGAATCGGATAAAGATGAATTGATCCGTGCGAGAGACTTATTCCAGAGCTCAAACCAAAGTAAGGGCTACGATGCGAGTAATGCGACAGCCGATATTGCCGACGCTAACGTTTATATTGTTACGGTCCCTACACCTATAGACCGATACAACTCGCCAGACTTATCTCCATTGATAGGGGCTTCGAAAATGATTGGCGAACTCTTAAATCCCGGCGATTTGGTTATCTACGAATCTACGGTCTATCCTGGTTGTACTGAAGAAGAGTGTATACCTGTTTTGGAAAGTTGCTCGGGATTAAAATTTAACCAAGATTTTTTTGTTGGCTATTCCCCAGAACGTATTAATCCAGGCGATAAAGTAAATTCACTTCAAAAGGTCATGAAAGTGACTTCTGGAAGTACACCTGAGGCAGGATTGGTGGTAGATGGACTTTATAAGAATATTATTGAAGCCGGGACACATTTGGCGCCCTCAATCAAAGTTGCCGAAGCTGCCAAGGTGATCGAAAATGCGCAGCGCGATGTAAATATTTCCTTTATGAATGAGCTCGCGCTAATCTTCGACCGTGTAGGAATAGATACACAGGATGTGTTAGATGCTGCGGGCACAAAATATAATTTTCTACGTTTTAAACCAGGACTAGTGGGCGGTCATTGTATTTCTGTAGACCCCTACTACCTCGCTCAAAAAGCAACTCAACTAGGTTATCACCCACATGTTATTTTATCTGGAAGAGAAGTAAATGATCAGATCGCCTCCTTCATCGCATCAAAAGTGGTGAAATTGATGATTCAGAAAAACATCAAATTTGAAGGGGCAAAAGCGTTAGTATTGGGCATCACCTTCAAAGAAAACTGTCCTGATATGAGAAATAGTAAAGTTATAGATATGATTCAGGATCTTCAAGAATTTGGTCTAAAAGTCGACATTTATGATCCATGGGTCAATAGAGATGAAGTGAAATCACATTTTAATTTAAAACTATTATCGGATCTTCCCGAATCTGCAGATTATGACAGTGTTATTCTGGCTGTGGGACACCGAGAGTTCTTACATTTAGATCTCAATAATTTAAAAAAGAACCCATCCGTTGTTTTTGATATCAAGGGCATACTCGACAGAAAATTTGTAGATGCCCGCTTATAAAGATCCGTTCTAATTGTCTTTTTTCAAATCCTGATCTACTTGTCAAAAATTTAAGCAGATCAGGATTTTTAGTATCTGGCATTTTGTGCAATCGTTTGATAAAAAAACATTACTATATTTCTGTTTTTAATATTAACTCAACACCACAATTATAATTTAACCTAATTAAACTAGGGATGTTACACAAATTGCGGTAATCATGAAACAGTTAGATGACACAGAACTATTCGCATGGATTCAAGCAAATGACCGTCATGCTTTTTATTCTTAAAAAGTATACACGACCTTTCGGCTTATAGCCAACTTACGCTACCAGTTTCGACGTCATAGTTCGCTCCGACAATTTTAATTTTACCCTCTTCTTCCAATTTCCGGAGCGTTGAACTCTGTTTGCGAATGTCACGGATTGCATGTTTAATATTCTGTTGATTTAGTTTTTCAAGCAGTACACTATTTTTAGAAGAACGTTCTTCCCCCTGCTCGATCACTTCATTGATGATCGGGTCGAAATGATTAATCAAATGATTTAGGTTATCCATTCCCATACCCTCGATCTGCGCCGCATCCAATCCTCCTTTTAATGCCCCACATTTGGTATGCCCCAAAACGACAACAAGTTTAGAACCGGCCACATTGCAACCAAACTCCATCGATCCCAAAATATCCTGATTGACAAAATTTCCGGCAATCCGGATACTGAAGATATCACCCAGTCCCTGATCAAATATAAGTTCAGCTGAAGTACGGCTATCGATGCAGCTTAGCACCACGGCGAATGGCCACTGCCCTTCACGTGTAGCATTCACCTGTTCGAGAAGATCGCGGTTAGCTTTCAGGTTATTAACAAAGCGCTGGTTTCCTTCTTTCAGGAAGTCCAATGCCTTTTGTGGGGTAATTGTTGATTGTGTTTCGTACGTATGTGCCTTCATAAAATTATATTATTTGGAATAGTAAAGGTAAAATTAATACGTTACATTTTAATTACCAACAAGACAAAATACCTGTAATTGGTTTATAGTTTCACCCAACGCTTATGCAAGAGTTGTTTTCCAGCCTTCAACGTAAAACCGAATTAATATTCCTTAATCTTGCCTTATTTAACCACAGTGACTTCTTTCTTTTCGTAATAGTCCATCCAAGCTTTAATTCTTCCGACAAACATTTTAAGATAGTTTTCTGTCAAAAATATATTGGACCAATCAAATCTTTGCGCCTGTACGCCAAGATAAAAAATAAAAATAGCAGCGCCAGCTTTCGGTATTAACCTGAGCTCTTTTTCAGATAAAGGTCTATTACTTTGGTATCCACGCAGGAAACTTTGGATTTTTAATTCATACTGCTCTTTATCTGATTCTATGAAAAACAGCTGTTTGCAGAAATATCCAACATCTAAAATTTCCCATCCATTTCCACAAAAGTCAAAGTCAAAAATCGTAATCTCCTTTTCAGCCGTAACGGCCATATTATCATACCATATATCCATATGAATAATTCCGGTTTTCGTATTATCGAAATCTGAATTTTGAAAATTTCCTCCAAATTCCCTAATGAATTCCATTTCTGGCAACTTGTCCGAAAAGAATTGTTTTAAATACGCATAAGGTAGTTCTATAAGAGACTCCTTATGATAAGATACTCGGTTAATGTTCTTGTTTTCGGAATGGTTGTGCATATTCGCCATTAGAGAACCTATTCGAAAACAAGTTTCCTTGTCCATAAATCGAATTTTCTCCCCTTGAGCAAAGGAAAAAAGTACAACATATCGGATTCCTTCAGGAGCATTTATTTCTTGAATGTATGCTCCGTCTTTATCTTCAATTGGAAAAGAAACACTTAAATTTTTATTCTTCAATGATTTCAGAAGTTCAAGCTCTTCAATAATTTCGATTTTTGACCTCCAGTTATGACTATAAACGCGCAAAACATATTTCGTTTCGGTGTTGGTGGATATTTCGGAGGGACCAT